>NZ_CCEJ010000009.1 GCF_000750955.1 Criblamydia sequanensis CRIB-18
TTATAAGTAAAAAAAATGAATATAGAAAGAAGTTTCCCCTTACCTAATGAATTAACCTTTCAAATCTTCACGTTTCTTGACGTGAAAAACCTTATAGCCGCCTCTAAGGTCTGTAAGGAATGGAAAGAAATCGCAAATGACGATTGTCTTTGGAAATTATTCCTTGATAAGACCAAAAGTTTACCCCCTTTTAGACCGAATGACCCTTATTTTCTTAAAAACTTTGTTATTAAATCAGAATTAGGGCTTTTTAAATTAAACTTAAATCCACGTTTTTTAAACCGTTGTAATGAAAATTTAATAAATTCGCTTTCCCAAATAAAACAAGCCAAAAATTTATGTAACGTAGGCCTCCCGCTTGCTACTGTAAGTCACGAGAACTGCGTTGTGGAGCTTGAGTTTTTAAGGATGGATGAAGAAAGAAATCTGGCTATTTTTCTAGGTGATCATAAATTTATTTTCAAAAACACAGAAAATAAAATTGTTCAAGAGATTCCTTTTCCGGTTATAGCGCCGGCTGAATTTTGCATACTTAAAAATTGGGCTGTTTTTGTCGGGAAAAAAGGTCACGATAAAGAAAAGACAGGTTGCTACGCACTTAACTTTAAAACAGGGCGAGTTACCCGTTTAATCCGAAGTAAGAAAAATAAGGGGACGGATTCAAAAAAAACTTCCGGTAACAACCCAATCCGCCCTAAGACCTTTGAGGAAACCGGTCCCTATCTTTCCTGCAAACTTGGCGACACCTCTTTGGCTGTTTGGAAAATAAACCCGAAAAGTAAATGCAAAACTCCAATAACTATCTTGGATGGGATAAACGGCGAGACCAATTATCTTAATGTTTCTTATGATAAAATTATTAGACAAGCCAATAATCAAATTCAGATTTTTTCTCTAGCTACAAAAAAGCTGCTCTATAGCAAACCGTTGCCGGATTTGGATTATCTCTTGGATTGCAAAGACCAAAACTTGATTTTTTCTAACGGTCAAGAGATCTATCATATAGACCTCTCTTTAGAAAAAATCGAGGAAGCATCCTTTAATAGTTCGGTAGAAACTCCTATCACAAACCACAAGATCTCTGCTCTTTGCTTTGCGAAGAATGGCTATTTATGGGGAACGAACTGGGGAGCTATTTATTTTAATGATTTAAAGAGCTTTGAAAAACCTGACTGCATTTCTTTTACATGGTGCGACGATCATATTAAATTTCTTTCTTCCTCAGAAGATTTTGCGGCTGCCATTAGAAATAACACCCTTCTTTTTATCAATTTAAGGAATTTTAAGACTTTTTCCTTCGAATTCCTTAAAGGTGAAAAGGTAGAGACCATTCAGTGCTTAAATTCGCGACTTTTTATAAAAACAAATTATGCTCACTTTTGCTATGATTTAGATGTAAAATATGTCCCTGAAACTATGACTGAAAAGGCCTTAAGTACAGGAAAACAGATTCTTTCAGGTTTTAATCTTAATCTTTTTAAGGTATTTTAACCCTTTAACTAAATCTTGATCGGGATAAAATTATTGGATATCAGTGTTGTCATCCCATGCTTCAATGCGGGAAACTATCTCTTGGAAGCCCTTGAGAGTGTTTCTCGCCAGACTTTTTTGCCAAAAGAAATCATTGTCATCGATGACGGGTCTACAGACGATAGCATTAAAAAAGCAAAATCGTCGTACCCAAGTGTTATTTTTTATCATCAAAGTAACAAAGGGCCTGGATCTGCAAGAAATTTGGGAGCTTTGAATTCCAAAAGTGAAGCTCTCTGTTTTTTAGATGCCGACGATCTTTTTGAAAAAACAAAATTAGAAATCCAATCAAAAGCTCTAAAAGAATCTCCTGAATCCCTTATTTTCGGCCACGTAAGTCAATTTCTTTCACCCGAATGCGAACCCTCATCCATTAAAACGCCAAACAAACAAGCCGGCATCCATGCAGGAACTTTACTCCTTAAAAGAGATCTTTTTCTAAAAATCGGGTTATTTCCTACAAATGTTCAAATTGGCGAATTCCTCTCATGGTATCTGAAAGCAAAAGAACAAGGGGTAAAGATAGTTATGCTCCCTGAAGTTCTAATGAGAAGGCGAATACATAAAAATAATTTGAGTTTAAGAGAAGCTTGTCATCGAAGCCAATTTGCAAAAATATTGTTGAGTCAAAAATTAAACAAAACTAAATAACCGCTTTTGCATCCATAAGGGCGCGAGTCGCCGCTTCATAAAAAAATTGAGCTGATAGGTTTTGTCCTTTTAAAGACAAAAGATGGGAATAAAAAGACCAATCCTTAATGCCATTTTTAGAGTTGATTCCGGGGGAATTTTCCATCAGTTCATTTGTAACCCAAAAGTAAGTTAAACTAAGCACGGCAAGGTTTATTTTTTTGATCTGATTAAAATGATAAATATCGGCCTCTCTTGGAACGCTCCCAAGATAATTCATCAGTAAAGAGTATTCTTCTTGGCTATTATAAGAATGTGAAATAGATAGAAAAGCCAAGTCATGAAAAGGGTCATCAACCAAAGTTTCATACCAGTCAATCAAATGTATTTTTTGACCATCAATTAAAATGTTGCCGGGATTTAAATCTCCATGGATATTTGTCTTTGGATAATTCTTAGAAGATAGTTCCCAATCGATTTTTCTAATTAAATCAATCGCCTCTTTTCCTTCATTTTTAAAAAATCTTCGGGAAGAAAGCGCGGCATAAATGCCTTCGGCTTTCATTTTAAAGGTTTCATCTTCATAAGGGTTTTGTTTGATTGTATGGATTTTTCTAAGCGCTTCACTTATTTTAGAAAAAAAATGCGGCGATTTTGCGAAAGTTTGCGTGCATCTTGCCCCTTTTACAAAATCCATTAGAATAGACTTACGGCTTGAATCTATATAAAAAACCCTTGGTGAAATGCCAAGCTTTGCGGCTTCTTGCATAGCATATTGTTCTTTCAAAAGCTTACTTGGGGATTCATCGCTTTGATGCATCTTAAGCACGTAGGCTTTTCCATTTTTTTGAACGAGGTAATTCATAGCTTCAGAATACCCTCCTTCCAAATTTGATATTGTAATTTGGTGAAAGTCTTGAGGAAAGGCCTTTTGTAAAAAGGACCGAGGTAAATTGAACTCAGGATTAAAAATATTATTAGATAATAATACTGAAGTGTGAAGTAGTAATAGAAAAAATATAGTTTTCATAATAATAATTTTAAAACCCACTGTTAGTATTTTAATTAGTAGATTTTACCACTATTATTATTAATTAATAATAAGTAATCTAAATTTTAATAAGATAGACAACTTAAAATCAATAGCATACATATTCTAAGAAGTGTCTATAAGGGATCCAAAGGGCATTTTCTTTGAAGGGAATGCTTTTCATTCCGAAGAGAAATTTTCGTCTGTTAGGTGAAAGACCAATGAGCTCAAGCCCTTTGGTCTTTGGATTTAGAGTTGTTTTATGGTAAGTTTAGTATCACTATAGCGCCAAGCTTTGGCAAATTCTTGCTCAACCCAATAAAGATCATCAAATTTGGATTGGCCTCTTAAGGCTTCTCTTAAACCGAAGAGGGATCTTCCATTCTTAGGATGATGGGATAAATCCTCTCTAAAAACTTTTTCAGCTTCTGAAAACTGCCCTTCTTGAAGGTGAAGCCCTCCTAAACTTTCCCTTAAGGGAAAAAACCAGTCTGGCGGTTCGTTATACCTAAGAGTATCTTGTATCCCAACGGCTTTGGTTAAATGTTCGATGGCGCTTTTTCTATCTCCGTCCTCAAGGCTTAATTTGGCATCTAAATAATTTTCTGCTATCGCGATAATCGTTTTAAATTTATTAAGCCCGTACATGGCATTTTCAGGTGCCTCGCCGGCTGTTTCTAAAAATAAATCCCTTTCATTTAAAGCCTCTTCTTTTTGACCAAGTCCTGAGAAAGCAACGGCTCTGCCAAAATGCCATAAACTTTCTGTCATTTGCATTTCTTTTCTAGGCTTAGGAAGATTTAAAATTTCTTTGTATTTGTTAAAGCGGAGGAAAATAAAAAGAGGCGTCGGCTCATAATATTCAAGTTCCGGCATATGTTTAAAATGAGGCGAATAAAAGTTTCTAAGATCGATTGCTGCTTGCTTCGCCCCCAAGTAATTGCCTTCCATGGCGTATGCGCGCGATAAAAAGTAAAGGTTATGGCTTAAATAATGAACAGGATAGATTCCATCTAAACCGTACCTGTAAATGTAGGCTTTATCTGCCGCAATTGCTTGCTGGTTTGCTAAAACAGCCTTTCTATAGTCTCCAAGAAGCAAATAGATGTGCGACGGCATATGTAAAATATGGCCTGATGAAGGTAGTAGTGTTTTTAATCTTTCAGCAGACATTAAAGCCCATTCGGGATGAGGTGATGCTTCAATCACATGGATGTAGTAGTGATTTGCCCCTAAATGATCCGGGTACTCTTTTAATACCGACTCCAATGCGTTCACCGCTTCCAAAGTTCCATCAAGAGGTTTTCCATCATTCGACCATTGGTTCCAGGGTCTGACGTCAAGCAAGCTTTCAGCGAATAAAACAGAAGCGTCCGGATCATCAGGGTATTTGTCTGCAAGGCCTCTCATAGCGACACTGTAGTTTTTTGAAAGCTCTTCCAAATCAGGTTTTGGATCATTAGAGTATCTTGAAGCCAATGCTGAAAGGTAATCCTGTTCGCTTGGCGTAATTTTTCTCTGAATAGAAAGCGCTTTCTGAATAAGCTGATAAGCCTCATGTTCTCTTGGAAGCGGAGCATCCATATTGATATTTTTTCCAAGAGCTAAAGCCATCCCCCAATAAGCCATCGGCATTTCAGGATCTGCTTGCGAAGCTCTTAAAAAAGACCAATACGCGGCGTCATGATTAAAGGCATAAATAAAGGTAAGCCCTTGATCAAATAAAGCCTGTGCCGCAAGGTTATTTGTGGTTACCGGATGATGGACTTTGATGTAATCGTATTCTAAGTTGAAGTTCGGCGGCGGGGTATAGGGAAAAGGGTCATCGGCTATTGCCTTGGATACAAATAAGCTTAAGAATAAAAAGGCTTTAAAGTTTCTATGCATTGGCCTATCCCGAAATTCACAATATTTATTTACATTTTATTAGTTAAAAGTTTTTAGCCTGTCAAGTTTAAACCCAATTTCTCGTATGCATTCACAAGACTTCCACTCGAAAATCCTTTTCTAGAATAAAGGCTGGTTTTCAGCCAATTTTTTTATAAAAATTCGAATGAAGTCTATTGCCAAGGGCCTTCCCAATTATTGATTTCAGGAACAACTTTATAAATTTTATTCCGGATAAAGGCATTAACTGCTTGAGCTCTAGCATTGAATTTGTCGGGTTTAAATTCGGCAAGTGTTTTAAGAGAGCCTTTTGGCATAAAAAATGGATCAAAGCCAAAACCTCGATCGCCCGATTTTGGAACGATTTTTCCAAAGACTGCGCCTTTATAAATGAAAATATTTTTATCCTCTCGGTAGGCTAATAAAACAGTCCAAACAGCCTCTCTATTTAAGCAATCCTTCAAATGTTCAAGAAGCCAACGGACATGGATGCCAACTTTCTCGCCTGTTATGTCTAAAGACGTATCATCAACAAGGGTAAAGGGTTCGACTTGACTGGCCTTATGCGCAATGACAGTAATTGGGTCTGCATCGATTTCTTTTAAATCAGTATGTGAATAGTTTAGATTAATTCCATGTTTATTAAATAAAATTTGAAATTCTTCAAATTTCCCCTTATTGCTTGTATTAAGTTTCCAGTTAATAGGCATCCTTTCTATCCATGGCAAAAAAATTAATATAGGACTTCCGGCTGGTATTATAATCATTGGAATAAAATTTTTTATCCGGATGAAATTAATAATACTTTCTATCGCATTCCGACCAAAAAAGCAATCGAGGACTGGGCTAAAAAAGGTCCCTAGGGCTTTTTATTTCGTTAAAGCAATCGGCAGCATCACTCATAGAAAGGGTTTAAAAGACGAAAAAGCTTGGATTTTTTTCTTTTCGAGCGCATCAAGCCCCTAAAGGAAAAACAAGGGGCTCATATTAGACCTATACAGGCTCTTTTGGACTTAAGGGACTCGCTGTTTGGGCAGAAAAAATGTTCGCTCTCGAAAAAAGAAACGAAGGAGTGTTTTGCTATTTTGATAATGATGAAAAAGCCCAGGCAGTGAAGGATGCTTTAAAATTAAAAAGGCTTCTTAGGGTTTAAAATGAGAAAGGCTAATGCCTTTCTCTTCAAATGAATGACTATTGTCTGATGTTTCTTTCGTTAATGAAAAGATCTTCAAAGTTTGATCTGAAAGGGTTAATATCTAGCCCCCCTCTTCTTGTGTATCTTGCATAGACAGAAAGATTTTTAGGGCGGCATTCTTTAAAGAGATCCATAAAAATGCTTTCTACACAATGCTCGGCAAATCCCGAATGATTTCTAAAAGAAATAATGTATTTAAGGAGTGATTCATGGTCTATTCTGGGTCCTGCATAGTGAATCCATAAAGATCCCCAGTCGGGCTGACCTGTGGCTAGGCAATTCGATTTTAATAAATTGCTATAGAGGGTTTCTTCCACTTCGGCAGAGCTTGTTTTTAAAAGTTTAGGGTTGACGCTATATTCATTTACTTCAATATCCAAATCGTCAATGCAAGTACCTGGAAGCTCCCTAAGCTCTTTTTCTTTTAAGGAAGTAAGAGGGAACAGCTTTACAGACACCTCTCCTTTGATGGCTGAAGAAATATCTTTTTCCATAATTTCTTGAACTTCTTCTAACGAATCGAAAGCAGACGCATTGAAAGAATTCAAATAAAGTTTTAATGATTTAGACTCGACAATATTTTCCGTTGTGCAAGGAAAAGTGAATTCCGCGAGGGCAATCAAGGGTTTTCCTTTCCTGTTTAAAAAAGAAATTTCATAGCCGTTCCACTTATCCCAACCTTTAAAGGGGATAGAATCAAGCTTCAGTTTATCTCTAGCTAGGTTTCTTGAAACGGGAAATAATAATTCAGGAGAATAAGTTTCAATATAAACTGTTTTTTTTCCAAGAGGGGCCAGATCAAGCATAGGACATCCTTATAAATTTTTTTTTAGATGTAAATTAAATCAAAAAAAATAATTTTATGCAATTTTCTTTATCGATAATTAATATTAATTAATGAGTATTGATAGGTTTTTAGTTAATGTAAGGATGCTTGTTTTGAGTAGTCGCTTTTCTTTTATTAATCAAAATGTAGGCGCATCTCTTTATTTAAGTGAAAATAAGGATTCTGAATGCGGCGTTGAAACTTTCGTAAAGACAGAACTCTTCAGTCGGATAGCAGCTCTTTTTATTTCTGCTTCGGCGGCAATTGACATTGTTTATCACTCGCTTTTCACCCCCCTTACTCTTATATACGCTATAGGAAAAAGCATCATCCGATGTAAAGCCGATTTTTCGCTTCCTTTAGAGCATTTAGAAAGAGTGAGACAGGCGATTTTTCCCCTTCTTTTCGGATCTCTATTTGGAGTTCTCCACCCTCATCTTGGGGCCATGGTTTCAGAATCCAAGGAAAAATTTATAGGTTACGGCATTCTTTTAAGCGGCACTAAGAAAAACTTAAGCGTCATATGCTCCCCTCTAACTACTTATAAAGAAATTATTGAAATCGGATCCTTGCTCGCTTCAAAATATTATATGCCCTACTACACCGAGACCGTTTTAAAGCCTGTTTTAGCTTGGGAGGCGGCTCTTGAAAAAATTCAGTCTATAGATTTTTTAAATCTGAATTTGACAAAGAAAATTGTAGGCTCGGCGGTTGATACTATCCATTCATCTCAACTACCCGATCCCCTAAAATTTATTAGCACAAGAATTGTTTTATTAACCCTTCCCTTATTTGCAGCTTTAGACCTTGTTTTCTTCCTATTTACTGAATTACTCTGCTTATCCATCGGAGCGATTCAATTAGTCGGGGGCAAATCCCCTATTTATTTTGAATCCACCCTCTCGCCTGATTTTCATTTATATCAATTGGCTAAAATCCTCTATCATATCATTCAAACCCCCATTGGCTTTCTCTATTCATTTATTTCTCCAACAGGAGGGCTTGATTTCGCCGCTTCAAAAAAACTACTAGTTAAGAGTCTGCTCTCATTTCAAACTCTTTTTTTAAATAAACAAATTGATTCCATGGAAGAAAATGAAAAGCTAGTGCTGCCAATTTCAAAAAATAATGAGGACAGCTTCTCAAGTCTTCCAAGCGCAAACTCCCACATCCTTTTTCTTTTAATAGAGAAAGGTAAAAATGGAAGGTATTCAGCAGAACTTATCGAGCGAGGTATAGACCATGCCCAAACAAAGAAAACTCTATCTTCTTCAGATGTAAAAAATTTAAGCTACAAGATGCTTGATCTTCGCTATTCAGAGCCAAAATCATCTTTCAGTCAACTTGTTACAAAATTTTTCCCGGAAAAAGGAACGTTAGATTTAGGAGAGCAAGGCCCTTTGAATAATTGCCCTGTCACAAGCTTATTTGCAACCCTTCAAGTGCTTTATCATAAAGACGGCCTTGACTTTGCTAGCATGAACCTCGATTTCAAAAGGGAAACGCAAAAACATTTAGGCTATCTTTTGTGGGACCTTTACTGCTACCCTAATCAAAGATTCGGAATTTATGAGACAGGGAAAATTATTGATGAAATTCACCTGCTATTCAACCATAGAATCTAGACTCTATTTGCAAATTTAATAGGCTTCTTTGTAGAATTTTTTCACCAGTTATTTCGAGGGGTAACCGCTTTATGGAATCTTTTATCAAGAAACATGTAGAAAAAATTGAACCCCTTGAACAGAAAAGAAATTTAGCCTGGTGGAATCTTGCTACTACCGGAAAAGAAGTTTTTGAAGAAGAGCTCAAAGAACTCGAAAAAGAAATAAAACTTATTTATTCGAACCAAGAAGATTTTCTTTTTTTAAAAGAAAAAGAAGGATCGCTCAAAGACCCTCTCCTTGAAAGGCAGCGCAAACTTCTTTATTTAAGATATGCTGAAAATCAAATTCCCAAAGAGTTAATCGATCAGATCGTCGCTTTAGAAACAGAAATTGAATCTATCTATGTGAACTTCAGGCCAACTGTCGAAGGCAAATCCCTTTCGAATAACGAACTCAAATCCATTTTAGTAAATAGTCTTAATACGGAAGAGAGAAAAAAAGTTTGGGAGGCTTCAAAAGAAATCGGTCAAAAAGTTGAAGATAAGGTCCTTAAGCTTATCAAGCTTCGAAACCGCTCTGCAAAGGCTCTTGGATACGATAATTACTACTCCATGCGTCTTCATTTGCAAGAGATTGATGAAAAATGGCTTTTTGAATGGCTTGACCATCTCGATGAAAAAATGAGAGGCCCTTTTTCATCTTATAAAGCCGGTTTGGATGAAAAACTAAGCCAACGATACGGGATTTCCGTTTCTGAATTAAGGCCATGGCACTATTTCGACCCTTTTTTTCAAGAAGCGCCGGACACCGCTTCTAATTTGGATAGCTATTATAAAGATAAGGATGTTGCCGGCATAAGCGAAACCTACTATAGGGCGATAGATTTGCCTGTCGAAGATATCCTTAAGAGGTCTGATCTCTACGAAAGAGAAAATAAAAATCAGCATGCTTTTTGTAATTGCATCGATCGAAAGCAAGATATTAGGATTCTATGCAATTTAAAAGATAATGAGTATTGGATGTGCACAGAACTTCATGAACTTGGACATGCCGTCTATGATAAATATATTGATCCAGGCCTCCCCTACCTATTAAGGACTTTTGCTCATACCAATATGACAGAGGCCATTGCTATGTTGTTTGGGCGTTTAAGCAAAAATCAGGATTGGATCTCAACTTTTGTAGACTCCGGCATATCCTCAAACACAGTTTCAAGGATTAACGAAAATCTTCTTGTCTTTTCAAGATGGGCTATGGTGATGATCTATTTTGAAAAAGCGTTATATGAGGAAAACGAAAAAAGTTTGAATAAAACCTGGTGGACTCTGGTAGAAAAATTTCAAAATATAACCATTAATAAAGACCGAGATTCCCCTGATTGGGCAGCCAAACTGCATCTTGCATGCGCGCCTGTTTATTATCAGAATTATTTAATCGGCGAAGCCATAGCAAGTCAAATACAACATTATGTCTTAAAAAACGGGGCTTCTTTAATGAATGCAACTCTTGGGAATCAATTGAAAAAGCTTTTTGTTTTAGGAGCTAAAAAAAATTGGCAAGAAACTCTTAAGGAATTTACCAAAGAGGATCTTACCGCAAGCTATCTCTTATCTGATATCTCGATATAATCTTCTTTTAATTTTGCTTGAAGGGATTTGAATAAAAGCAAAAGATTCGGCAAACCCATAAGGATAAAAAAGCCGAACATGAAGTGTACGCTTTGGGTGAGGATGCTTTTTTGCTTGAAGAATTCAATCAAAAAAAACCCTAAAGCCATACTGATAAAAATTGATAGCATTCCAAGCTTCCAACTTGTTTCTATATGTCTTTTATTAAAAACAAGTCCAAAAGCTAAACCTGAAGCTAGAAAAGTCCAATTGAGAGTGTTTTGATTGCTTACAAACAACAAAGGCAAGAAGGCCATCAAAAAAGCAATTAGAAGTTGTGTTTCTTTTGATAGTTTTTTTAAAAAGGATTCGATTTTTGAAAACTGCGATGCCGCGAAAAGAAGTCCAAAACCAATTAACCATCCCCCTATTAAGTCCGTAAAAAAATGAACCCCAAGATAAATCCTCGAAAAAGACAATAAAACGGCAAAGAGCACTCCCAAAATCCAGCTGGATAAACAATTACGATACATAATAATTAGCCCGGGGACAATAACGGCACTTTGGGCGGCCCCGCTTGGAAAACCGTTATTTTTCGGACAAGAAAAAACTTGGAGTGAAGGATCAAGCCAACAAGGCCTTGGCTCTTCGAAAAAACTCTTTAAAAGAGCATTAACTATACCGCTTAAAAGAAGAAGGGCTAAAAAACGGAGGCCCAATGTTCTATCAACCCCATAAATAAACCCAATCCCCATAAATAAAAGAAGAGGTTGCTCATCAAACAGGGTGACACCTTTTAGCAAATAGTCAAGAAAAGGAGTTCTTATAATCTGTAATTTCTTTATTAAGACAAGCTCTTCTATATGGATAGATTCAAAATTCATAAAAAACCTTAAACTTTTATTTCATTTGTTACAAAGAGGCTCTTTACTCTAAAAAGTCTTTCTAGGCCAAAAGTCACAAAAAGTCCATAGGCAAATATAAGAAAAAGAAACAAATTCCCTTCCGTGTTGTAAAAGATAATAAAGTCAAAAGTCCCGCTTAAAATAATGGCTGCAATCCCTTTTTTTAAGCTGGGGGCATACGAATTTTTTGATAAAATAAGCCCGATGCCGATTCCGGATGCCATAAAGCCAAGGATTTGAGTATGGACCCTCGTTTCAAAAAAAAGGGTCATAATGGGAAGTAAACTTAAGCCGGCAAGCATAAGGTTTGGCTTGAATTGAGAAAGCCAAAACTCTATCTTTGAAGCTTGCGTTGCCGCTAAAACAAGAAATAGGCCAACTATCCACCCGGCAAAAACATCTGTAAAAAAATGGGCCCCTAAATAAATTCTTGAAAAAGATAGCAGTAAGAAGAATAACCCTCCTGAAACCCAAGTGAATCTTCGATTTTGAAACCCTACTAACATGCCAAGAGTAAGAATCGCTTTTTGAGCACCTCCGCTTGGAAAGCCATATCCGCCGAGGCTTGAAAAAACACTTAATGTAGGATCATAAAAGGTAGGCCTTGGAGATTGAAAAAAGTTTTTTAGAGTGTCATTAACCAAGCTATTGATCAATAAAAGAAGGAGAAAACGCACCCCGAAAGCCCGATTTATCCCGTAGATAATCCCAATGGCAGCATACAAAATAAGGGGTTCTTCATCAAATAAAGCCACGCTTTTAAAAAAGGTGTCTAAAAAGGGCGTTCTAATGAGATGTATCTGTTTAATACCATAAATTTGTTCTTCGAGAAACATTTCAAAAAACCAGCATCTTCCAATTATTTTTCGAAGTATTTTATCTTAAATAAAGAAGAATGGCGAGTTAAAAGCCTTCTTCTTTAGCATGATGCCTTGCTTTTTCCTCTTCGAGTTCCTTCCTCTCAAGGTTCATGACATTTTTAAAAATCAGCCAAGCAAGCAGCAGCACGAAGGTATTGATCCCAAGGGTTGTAAGCCAAATGGTATTTAAGCCTCCTCCCGCTATTTTAAGGGTGAAAGGAATGAGCAAAATAGGAAAGATGACTTGTCTTATGATTCCGATAATTAGTGAAAGAGGCGCTCTTTTAAGACCTTGCAGTGCGGAGGTAAAAATGATTAAACCGGAATAAGCCCAGGATGTAAACGCGCCAATCCTAAGAAAGAGACTGCCATATTCAATTACCTCGTGGTCTTTTGTAAAAATTTTCATCAAAGCCTCAGGCGAAAACAGCATGATAAAAAAACCTAAGAGAAGTAAGGGTGCACTCCACAAAAGAGCGAGACGAACCACCTCGTCGATACGATTAAATTTTTTAGCGCCATTGTTTTGTCCTATAATTGCGATAGCGGCAGTCGATAGCCCGATGATGGGAAGTAAGAAAAGTTGTTGAATTCGTGTGCCTATGCCATAGCTTGCCACCGCTTTATCGCCAAAAATTTGAACAAAGCCTGTGACAACAAAAACCCCGATAGCAATGGCCATCATGTTTAAAGACGAAGGGATGATCTGGGAGGCTAATTCCTTTAAAATTCCGAAATTCGGATAAAAATCTGTAAATTTTACATCCCCGATATACCTTTCTTTAACCAATTTATAGCCCATGTAAAACGTTCCCAAAATAAAGCTGATAATGGTTGCAAAGGCAATGCCCTGAAAACCCAAAGCCGGAAGGCCGAAACCGCCGAAAATAAGCAAGGGGTTTAAAAAAGCGTTTATAATGGAAGCTGCGATTAACCAATTCCTTAAGGGTCTCGCTTCACCATAGGCAATAAAAATACCATGGAAGGCGTAGCTTGTGACCGGAAAAAAAGAAGCTAGGAAGATTGCCTGCATATAGTTGGTGGCTAAATGAAGAGGCTCTCCATGGGCTCGCATCAATAGAAAAAGGCTTTTCGCTGAATAAAAACCTACAATTGAAATGAAGATCGAAAGAATAAATCCAAATAATAAAGCTTGGGCTTTAAAAAGAGATATTTTCCTATTATCCTGTTCACCAAGAGCATTTCCAATAAGCGCAGCAGTTGAGGTGGATACCCCTTGAATGATTGCAACCACTATAAAAAAAACGGGAAAGCTTAAAGTTAGGGCGGCTTGGGCATTTGTCGATACCCAGCCTGCAAAAAAAGTATCCACCACGTTAAATAATGTATTAAATAAAAAAGCAATGCTTGCAGGAATGGCAATCGTTTTTAAATGATGTGGTATATTCCCTTCAGTTAAATCCATAGCATGCTTTAATTGACAAAATTGAGCTCATCTAATAGATTGCCTTGAAATTCTCTTTGAAAACAATACACTTCTTTCGAAATTCGCTTTGATAAGGGAAAAGAGCTATCTTTGTGCAAATTTTTTGATAAATTTGAAAACATATGAGAGCCTATGATTGAAAAATTTAGCAAAAAAAGTGTCAAAAAGAACCATTTTAACAATCAAATGGTTTTTTGAAAAAAGTATAAAAGGCTTTTTAATCTTATTTAGCATGTCTTATGGATCCTATGCAAAACTTAAAGTCTGAATTATTAACTCTTTTAAGGATGGAAGAAACCTCCTCCTCTGAATTTAGGAAGGCGTCCAAGGCTTTTTGCAGCCTTCTTGCCGGAGAAGCTTTTAACCATTTTTCGATGGAAAATTTTTCGATTCGTACTCCGGTTGAAAAAACGACAGGTTTAAAAAGAAAAAAAGCTGCCGTTTTAATCCCGATTCTAAGATCCGGAATAGCGATGCTAGACCCTTTTTTAGAATTTTTTGAAGAAGCGAGAGTTGGTTTTTTTGGTTTTGAAAGAGATGAAAAAACTTTTCTTCCCAAACACTACTATCAAAATATTCCCGTCTTTAATCAGGAGGATAAAATTATTCTTCTAGACCCCATGCTGGCAACAGGGGGAACTTTGCTTGAAGCTTTAAGACTTTTAATTGAGAAAAAAGCGTCAGAGGAAAATATTATCATTGCCTCTGTTATTGCAGCGCCGGAAGGCATTGAAGCCGTAAAAAAATTATACCCCAACGTTAAATTGGTTCTCGGCACCGTTGACCATAAATTAAATGAAAAATGCTTTATAGTTCCGGGTCTTGGTGATTTCGGGGACCGCTATTTTGGGACTTTAATTCCATAAGTTCTTTTCCATAATTTAATAAGCTTAAAGATCCGCCTGAATGGATGTAAAGAATATTTCCCTTTAAATTTTTTTCCGGAATGATCTTGTTTGCTTCAAAAAATAATTTAGCGCTATAGAAAGGATCGAGAACTAAGCCTTCTTCAAGAAGAGTTTGAAGAGCTTGTTTTAAAATAATTTTTGGGGTCGATCCGAATGATTTACCAACGCTTGGCTGATAGAGCTCAAAATTTCTATCGTTAAAACTTAATTTATCTTGGAGAAGACTTTCAAAAACGGTCTTTAAGAAGGTTAAATTTCTTTCAAATTCTAAAGTATCCCCTCCTAATAAAAGAACATGGCATTTAGCTTTATGATCAATAAAATTTAAGCCAAGAAGAAATGCGGCCGCTTGAAAGCCTGTTCCTGAGTCTAGAAAGATATGTTGAAACGCAGACCCTATTTCGTTTTCATTTTTAAGAAGGTCCCAAACTAATGTTAAAGCGCCTATAAGACCCGCTTTTGAAAACCCCCCTTCTCTTAAGAATTCAGCTTTAAAACCTTGGCTTTCAATCTCTAATTGTTTGGCTTTCGCAATATCTTCAACCTTTCCCCAGTCCTTTCTTTCGATTAAAAAAATGTTCGTATTCAAAAGGTGGGTGAGTAAACGTGTTCCTCGTAATTCTTTCTCATATGTTTTTCTTAAGAATACAAAAGGTTCAATCCTATTTTCCTTCAGAATAAGAGAAAAAAAAGCGATATGATTTGAGTTTTCACCCCCGATTAAAACAACTTTTGAAACTTTTCTTTCCTTTAGATCTTCAATTAAAGTTCTATATTTTCTGATTTTTGAACCCATAGAGAAAACCCCAAGCTCATCCTCTCTTTTAACAAAAAGGGAAGCCCCATCAAAAGGCTGCCTATTTAGAGGGTGCGCCCTGGAATGCATAGGGTAGGCTTCGGATTTTTGGCTGGAAATTATTTTTTCAAGCTTTAAGACTTTTTCTCTATGACTCATGCTTTATAAATTAATTAATATTTTTTATAATATTATCTAAAATCGCTCTATAATAACAAAAAATAAAGCGATTTTAGGGAAATTTTTTATGTACATTCCATTAGCAGAACGGATGCGTCCAAAAAAACTTGCAGAGGTCGTCGGGCAAGAACATTTATTAGAAGAGGGCGGCATCATTAAAAGTTCCATGGAGAAAAAACGCCCTTTTTCACTTCTTCTTTGGGGGCCGCCTGGGTCCGGAAAAACAACCCTTGCCAAGCTTTATGCATCCTATTTTGACGCCAAATTAATTTCTATAAGCGCTGTCACAAGCGGGGTTGCCGATTTAAAAAAGATCATCAGTGAAATAGAAGGAAGTCCCCTGCTTCACAGGATGACTTTTATTTTTTTAGACGAGATTCATAGGTGGAATAAGTCCCAGCAAGATTTACTTTTGCCCTATATAGAAAAGGGTACTTTTTTACTTATCGGAGCTACCACTGAAAACCCTTCTTTCTCTTTAAATGATGCGCTTCTATCAAGGCTTCGAGTTTTAAAGTTGAATTTTCTTTCAGAAGCCGACTTAAAAAAACTGTTAGGGAGATATGAAAAGGAAATCGGGACGCTTCCTCTTACTGATGAAGGGCGCGACTTCCTTATTCAGAATGCGAATGGTGATGGACGCTATCTTTACAACATGATTGAAGCGGTTCAAGACGTAAATCAAAAAGAGCTTTTTTCCATTGAGGAGTTGGAAAAACTCCTTTCTCGAAGAGCTCCCCTTTTTGATCGGGCAGGAGACGGCCACTATGATTTAATCTCAGCTCTTCATAAATCTGTTAGAGGCTCCGACCCTGACGCCTCACTTTACTGGTTTTGCCGTATGCTAGAAGGGGGTGAACAGCCCCTTTTTATAGCGAGACGAATGATTCGGATGGCTTCTGAAGATATTGGGCTTGCCGATCCTGACGCTCTTAAAATAGCGATGGCTGCAAAAGACGCCTATGAGATGCTCGGCACGCCGGAGGGAGAACTCGCTCTTGCTGAATGCGTGCTTTATTTGGCCCTCGCTCCAAAAAGCAATGCTATTTATACAGCTTATAATGAAGCAAGAGCTATAGCAAGAGAAACCAATCATTTTCCTCCGCCCAAAATTATTTTAAATGCGCCGACTAAATTGATGAAAAAAGAAGGCTATGGGAAAGGCTATCAATACGATCACGATACTCCGAAAAAATTTTCCGGACAAAACTACTTTCCCGATGACTTGGAAAGGCTAAAATTTTATCGGCCTAACGAACTTGGCTTTGAGCGGGAAATGAGTAAAAGGCTTCGCTATTTCGAAGCCCTAAGAAAAGATCTCAATCCAAACGACGATTAGCTTTTTGGGGCTGAATTCAAGCATTTTGAAACAAGCTCATACACATTAGGCGAAAGGTTATCATCGGATATAATCCTTTCCATTTCTTTTTGCATCATCGCTTTTCTTAAAGGGTCTACTTTCGAGTAAAGTTTAAACCCTTGAACAAGCCCTGAAGAGACGTGTGGGTTAAATTTATCAATTTTCAAAATCTGATCGGCAATTAAACGGTAGCCAGAACCGCTTTTATGATGGAATTGAGGCAAATTTTGAATAAAAGTGCCTAAAAGCGCTCTAACATTATTAGGGATTTTGTCATCGTAGGCCGGATGATTAAGCAAAGATTCCACAAGCCCTTGCGTATCTTTTAGTGTGGATTGGCTTTGGGCCATAAACCATTTGCAAAGAACAAGCCCGTTGCCTTTCCATTGATTGTAAAAAGAATCTAAGACTTCTTTTCTTTCAGGGCAAAAACTATTTTGGAGCAGCGTTAAAGCCGAGAATTGATCGGTCATGTTATTAGCTGTCCTAAATTGCTCATAGCAAAGTCTGATGGCATCAGGTTTTCTTGAAGCCATGAGATAGCCTAAAAGAGTGCTCTTTAATTTTCTTAAGCCCATGGATTCTGTATCGATGACATACTCTTTTTTTCGAGCTAACGCTTTATACATTTTAAGCATCGGTTCAAAAAACCACAAGCCAAGGCTCTCTTTTAGAAGCTCCCTTGCGATATGATTCGCTTCAAAATCAATGATTTCCTGAGCATCTGCCATTTCTGATTCTGTTGGAAGCGTCAGTAAGCATGCTTTATAGCCCGATTCAAGGTTCTCTTCAGTTAAAATAGAGTTAAAGGCTTCATATAATTCAAGATCCGGAAGAGGTTTTCTGCCATCTTTTAAATCCTTGACCATTTCAAATAAGATTCTTTTATAAAGCTCTTGACTTGCATCCCATCTTGTAAAAGAATCCTCATCGTACTCCATGATATGAAGCAAGTCTTCTTTTTCGTAAGGGGCTGTGATCTTAATCGGCGCAGAAAAACCTCTGTTTAATGAAGGGACAGCCGTTTTTGGAATGTTTTTAAAAGCAAATCTTTCTCTTTTTTTAGAAACTGTCAAAATGTAGGTTGTTCCGACCTCTCTTGCATTTGCAATTTTAGCTCTTAAAGGTTTTCCCGATATGTCGATAAAGCCTACCGCTAAGGGAAAAAGAAAAGGTTCTTTCTCTTTTGACGAAGAGCTTGCTATTTGATCGATTTCAAGAATAAATTCTTCCTCGTTGTCATCATAATCAAAACGCAAACTAATTTCGGGCGTCCCTGCTTGGGTATACCATTTTGAAAAAGCCTTTAGATCGGCAGCCCCGATTTTATCGAAGGATTTAACGAAATCCTCTGTAGTGATAGCCTTCCCGTCATAATCTAAAAAATACTTCTCCATCCCTTTTTTAAAGTCTTCCTTACCAAGAAGACTCTCTATCATTCTTACAACTTCAGCCCCTTTATAATAAATGGTTGTGGTGTAAAAATTATCGATTTGGATGTAGGATGCAGGTTTAATAGGATGTGAAGTTGGACCTGCATCTTCAGGGAACTGATTCTTTCTTAAATAAAAAACATCTTCAATTCTTGCAATGCCTCTATAATGCATATCAGCTGTAAATTCCTGATCTCGATATACGGTGAGCCCCTCTTTAAGAGTAAGCTGAAACCAATCCCTAAGGGTAATTCTATTTCCTGTCCAATTGTGGAAATATTCGTGAGCTACAACTTTTTCAACCCTCATAAAATTATCATCGGTTGCCGTCTCGGGATCAACCAATATGGCATTGGAATTGAAAATATTGAGTCCTTTATTTTCCATAGCTCCGAAATTAAAAGCTGAAACTGCCACAATCATAAATAGATCGAGATCATATTCCCGGCCAAACTTCTCCTCATCCCAACGCATGGCCTTCTTTAGGGAATTCATCGCATGCTGGCATTTATCTTCGGAACCTTTATCACAATAAATTCTAAGCTCAATGGTGCGGTTCGATTGGGTCTTAAAAGTACTTTTGATCAGCCCTAAATTGCCTGCTACTAAAGCATATAGATAGCAAGGTTTTAAAAAGGGATCTTCCCAAACCGCATAATGCTTGCCGTTTGGCAAGTCAGATTCCTCAATCAAATTGCCGTTGGATAACAAAATGGGGTATTTATCCTTTGAGGCAATGATTTTTGTCGTAAATTTTGTCATGACATCCGGGCGATCGGGAAAGAAAGTGATTCTTCTAAAACCTTCCGCTTCATTTTGTGTGCATAGAATGCCGCCGGTTTCATAGAGTCCGGATAAACGTGTATTCTTGCTAGGCTTTAGACCCGTTTTAATCTCCAAATTAAGGACTTCCGGCGGCTCAAAGATTGTAAGTCCCTCTTTTTCAATTTTATAAGTGCCCTTTGGAAGTACGGTTCCATTATTTTTAATGGAAAAAAGCTCGATATCTTCACCGTTTAAAAAAAGAGGATGGCCGTCTTGTTCTTTTTGGGAACGCCTTAAAGATAGCTGAGAGGTAGCGGTTGTGTTTTCCGGATCCAGATCAAAGGTTAGAAAAATGGAATCAACGGTATAAGGGGCCGGTTTATAGTCTTTAAGATAAGTTTCTTTCGGCGTTGAATTTTTAACTGGCATGACTTTTTTCCTTTAGAAGCTTCTCCATATATTCTAAAGATTTAAGTTCTTTCTTAATAGGGGTTATCTTGGAAAAGATGAAAAAACTTGCTGAAGCTTTTGAAAAAATGTTAAGAAATAGTTGCAAATAACTATTATAGGAAAGCCAGGTGAGACCTTCTTTTAAAAAATTTCTTTTTATATTCTGGAGCCTATTTTTATTAGCTCTTGTTTACCTTTATTTTTTCGAACCTGAACTTTTTTACAAAATGTTCAGAACGTATAGCGGGCCTGACACACCCTTTATCAATAATCCTTAACCCCCAAACCCTAAGTTAAAAAATAATTGGGAATAGGTCCATTTTATTATCACTATTTACAGTTAAAAAATGATTCTCAGGTAGGCTTGTCCAATCCTCTCGATATTCGGTTAGAGGTTCGGACGAGATGATGATCGCATTTGATTCTTTTTTCAAATCGATCATGCGGCACTCGCCTTCAAGGCACTCAAAACGCTTCCCTGTTGTGTAATAAAGCGACTCCGCTTTGTAACCTGGATCTGAAACATAGCGCGTCACAACAATTTCCTTGCCATTTGTGACGGCAAAATTGCAGGTGGATATTTTATCAATTTCCTCCTCGAAAGACCAATCTCTTATTTTTTTTAAGCAAACGGATAAAGCTTCAACGATTTCTTTTAGAGATGCCTCATCAGGCGCGGTTTTTAAGGAGTTTAAAAATAAAGCGAAAGCATGCTCAGAATCTGTCGTTCCAAGGATGATATTATAGTATTCATCTTTAAGGCTTTCTCTAAGCTTTCGTTTAATTTTTTCAAATTCCGCAATCGTCCCGTTGTGCATAAAAAGCAAGTTTCCATACTGAAAGGGGTGGCAATTCGTTTCGATTAAACCTCCGACACTTGCAGCTCTAACATGAGCAAAAAGACAAGGAGTTTCAATGGTTTCTGCAATCCTTTCCAAATTTCGATTGGCCCAGGCCGGAGTTAAGCTTGTGTATAATCCCGGTTTTGAAGATATTTGCGGAATATACCACCCGATCCCAAAACCATCGCCATTTAAGGGCTCCTCTCGCTCTAACGATTTGATACTCTGCTTAATAAGAGAATGAGAGGGTCTTGTAACAAGATCTGCCATCAAAGCAGGAAGTCCCTTATAAACCATAAATCGACACATGTTATTCCTTAAAGGTTGTATAAATTTTAATTAACAGCTCTATTGCATTTAACAAAATTCAAATTTTGCTATAATGCCTCTAGATGACAGAAAAAAAATTTAATGTTGATTTCAAGCTAGGATGCTAACCTAAATAAGCGTTCTTTAAAGTGAGGTTTCTATGGGTCTTCTCCGTATTTTATTCAATGCTATCCTTTATGCGCTTCTTTTTTATTTTATCTGGTATTTCTTCCCGGATGCATTCCAGACCTTGTCTGAATGGGTCTCCAAACTCGCAAACTGGTTGATCGATATCGGTCATCGATTTGTGGATTGGATCAAAGAGGCCACTCATACTCAAGGGGTTCCTCACGACCGACCCGAAAAACTTTTCCTTCTTCCTTTTATCGGATTAATGAAAAAGGTGTGAAAATTTAAAAATAATGCCCTTCTTACTTTAGGGCATTATTTTTTTGACTCGATACCTTCTCAGGCTCAAACACTTATCTCCTTTTTTTCAAAAAAAAAAATCACTAAATAATTAATAATGAACACTTTAGCTAATGGCTGCCAGAAAGCATCAATAGCTTTTTAATTTTATTAGTTTGTTAGCAGTTTTCTGTCATATCTTAAAAATTAGTGATTTTGAATTGCTTAGCATATAATTTTTAATTAAAATGACTGGTTTTTCAATTAAAATTTAAAAAGACTTCAAGGATAATCCAATGCGATACACCCTATCCCTTTCTTGTGCAGATAGAGTCGGAATTGTAGCTAAAGTGGCCAATTTTTTAGCAGAGCGAGATGGCTTTATTGTTGAGTCTGCTCAATACGGCGATCCCTCGACGAGCCGCTTTTTTATGCGTACTGTTTTTACAACAAAAGACGATCATCCCCTTGATCTTAAAGCATGGAAAGAAGCTTTTAAGGAAACGGCCGGGCTTTTTGAGATGGATTGGAAACTAAAGTCCAATCTTGAAAAGACAAAGATCTTAATTTTAGTTTCTAAAGCAAGCCACTGTCTAAATACCCTTCTCAATCAATACGCCACAGGCACATTAAATGTGGATGTGGCAGCCGTTGGCTCAAACCATCTAGATCTTGAAGACATGTGCAAGTTTTATAAAATTCCCTTTCACTATTTGCCAATTACCCAGGCTACCAAACCACTGCAAGAGAGTAAAATTTTTGAACTCTTTCAATCCTATGATGCGGATCTTCTCGTTTTGGCTCGTTATATGCAAATCCTATCCCCTGAACTTACTCAAAAGCTGCAAGGCAAGGCCATCAATATTCATCACTCGTTCCTTCCAAGCTTTAAAGGGGCTAAACCCTATCATCAGGCCTACGAGAGAGGGGTAAAGCTTATAGGGGCTACGGCTCACTATGTTTCGGATGATTTGGATGAGGGTCCTATTATTGAGCAAGAAGTCTTAAGGGTCGATCATAATGAGACGCCGGAAGAACTTGTAGCCTCAGGAAGAGACATTGAAAGTGTTGTCTTAGCAAGAGCTGTAAAATACCATGTTGAAGACAGGGTATTTTTAGACGGGAGAAAAACTGTCGTCTTTAAATAGGTTATGGAGTTATTTCAACTAAAAAAGGCAAGTTCAAAAGATAGCTTAAAGAGTGTTCGCTGCAAAGTTTATAAGGATTTTCAAATACAATTGAAAAGGTTATTTTGTTTTTGCCAAGCCCTTTAGGTTTAAAGTTGGATTTATTTAAGGTTAAGCGAACCTTATCTTTAAAGGGGGACTCCGAAAAGTCCTGGGACAAGCTAAGCTCTATAGATTCCCTTTTAAAAAGTTCTTTCGCAGCCTCCAGTGGTAGATCAAAGTCGAGTTTTAGGAAATCAAGCGTTGTGATCTCAGCCAATTTATCTTGATTTGAAACTGTTTGTCCTTTTTGAACAAATACCTTTAGGATGAAAATGCCCTCAGTTGCATAAATCTCTGTTCTTTCAAGATCAAGCTTTGCTTTTTGAAATCGGCTCTCCGCTAAAAGCAAACTCGCTTTTTTCTCTTCAATTTGAAGAGACCTTAAAGCTAAACTTTCTCCGAAGTCAGACGTTTTATATTTAGGATCGATATGCTCCCATTCTTTTTCAGCAATTAATTTTTTACCTTCTTCCTGCTTAAGTTCTAAAGCCGCTTTTTTTAGGTTTGCGTAAGCATCATTAAAAGCAATTTTTAAATTCATATCGCAAAATTTAAAGATCAGTTCACCCTCTTGAATTTCTTTGCAAGGGGCATTGTCCGCAATGAAACAAATCTGGCCGCTAATACTCGGGTAAATAGTCTGTATATTATCGGGTTGCACATGCATTTCTTTTTTTAAAAGGACCTCGACCTCTTCTGTAAATAGGGAGTGAGCCTGCAAAAAAAAGATCAAAAAAAAGATTTTTTGTTTAACACTTGCTTTCATTTTCTTCTCTTTTTAAAAACATTTCATTCCAAGCGAGCGATAGAGCTTGCCTCTTGCTATCATCAAATCGGCTTGTTTTTCGACTAATAATCTTTCTAAAGCTTGCAAGCTTTGGATAGCATCAATGACTGTCAAATAATCCACTATTCCAATTGAATAACTCTCTTCCGCCATACTTAAAATCCGGCCTGCTTGTTCTATTTGTTCTTTTATAGTCTCGATCAAAAAGGTTGCTTCCCTTTCCTCTACAAGAGCTTTTTCAACCTCGTTAATCGCTTTTAAAAATTGGGCCCCTAACCTGTTAAGCTTATCTTCTATAATGGCCCTTTGTTTTCTAACCTGAGAACGCCTTCGCCCCCCGTCATAAAGGGGGCCGATCAAGGTGATTGCGGCTTCAACAAGCGCTTCATCGATAACGTTGCTAAGACCGCCAATTGCAATCTCCAGAGATATTGGAACTACAAGTCTCGGATAGCAGTTCAAAATAGCAGCTTTTAGATCAAAACCGGATGCTAAAAAGTCTTCATAGGCGCTTTTAATATCAGGTCTATTGAATAAAAGATCGATTGGGTTCTCAAGATAAGGCTTAGGAGGTAAAAGTAAGGGGAGGGATTTCGATAAAAAATAATTCCTATCCGGATTTTTGCCAAGAAGAACGCTTAAGGCAATATAGCTTTGATCAAGAGAGCTTTCCTGCTCAATTTTTCTTAAATCCAAGCTTTTTAGTTGCAGTTTCTGCAAGTTTACATCAAGCGCTGTCGTCTCGCCAATCATAAACCTAAGCCTTAAAAGATCAAGAAGCCTGCCGCTTATTTTTTCCTGCTCAAAGGATAGGCCCATCAACTCATTATATTTGATTATTTCAACAAAAAGATCAAAGGCTGTGCCTGTTAAAATTAGGGAAGTACTCTCTTGGTCATAATAGGAAAACTGATAACTATGGAAGGCTGATCTTACCAGGGAATCAAGCCTGCCATAAAGATCGTATTCATAAGCAAAGGTCGGATTGATTAATCCCCCAAGTCCAACACCGCTGTCGTCTGTTCCAACAGGATTCCATTCCAGTTCGATTCCGACTCCTAAATTTATTTCAGGTTTTTTATTTGCCCTTGCCATTAAAACTTCGGCATGCGCCGCATAAATTCTTGCCCATGCCGATTTGAGATCCAGGTTATTTTCTAAAACCGTATTCATAAGTTCATCAAGATCTTCTCTTCCAAAAGGAGTCCACCAAGGACCTTCTATTGGAACTTTTGGATCTGCATCGGATTCATAAACAAAAGAATCAGGAATATCGGTTGGAAATTCTCTTTCAAGATTATACTTTACAGGTTGGCAAGCCGTGAGGATGAAAAATCCTATTAAAATTGACAAATAGAGTTGAAAAGAGCAAATCGCAGCCATTTTTTCATAAAGTAAATAATTTAATAAATTAGAGAACTAATGTTAAAAGCGCAAGAGGATCCAAGGAAAAAGTTAAAAAAAGACTTGATTATTAATAAAAATAAAGGCAATATTTTGTACCCAGTGTTGAATATTTTTAGGTAGCCCTTAATTCAAGGGGTTAAACTTAATTTCAAGGATCAAGATTATCTTGATTTTAGATTGGCATCTTTTGCATGATGGTTTTTTAAGATATTTGTTAAACCTCCTGCATTAACCTTACAAAAAGGCATCCCATGAGTTTTAAACATCTTGACATCTCTAGAGGCGTAAACTGGGTTCCTGCTCTTTTCATTGTCATTTATCAATCGATTCTTCTCCTATCGCTTCCCTTTTATTTGTATTATCATCCTCCCGGCATTGGTGTCGTTTTAGCGATGACGGTCTTGCTTTACCTAAGCGGCCTTGCCATAACAGCCGGCTATCATAGATATTTTTCCCATAAAGCTTATAAAACGTACCGCCCTATCGAAATAATTCTTCTTTTCTTCGGATCCATGGCGGTTCAAGGAAGCGCTTTAAGATGGTCTTTCGACCATAGGATCCATCACGCTCACGTGGATACGCCGAATGACCCTTACTCAATTGAAAAAGGATTTTGGTACGCGCATTTTCTTTGGCTTTTTGAAAAACCTAAAGAAATAGAGCCTAAGGTTGTAGGCGATCTTCTCCAAAACCCCTTAGTGATGTTCCAACATAAGTTCCAGATCCCTTTAATGATCGTGACAAACGCCATTGCTTTCTTCGCAGTCGGCTGGCTTTTTGAAGATTATTTAGGAGCCTTTGTGATATCGCTTTGGTTAAGAATGTTTTGTCTTCATCACTTTACCTGGTTCATTAACTCCCTTGCCCACACTTGGGGAGACAAACCTTTTTCTCAAGAGCAATCTGCCGTTAATAACTATGTCATTTCTTTGCTGACCTTTGGGGAAGGGTACCATAACTATCATCACACATTTGCAAATGACTATAGAAATGGCATTCGATGGTATCATTTTGACCCGACAAAATGGCTTATTTATGGCCTAAGCTTAGTTGGCCTTACTTATAATTTAAGACGAATTGACAAAGCTTCTATCCAAAAAAGAATGGTAAATGAAAGAAAATCCCTGCTTCTTGAACAACTCAAAAAATGTTGGTACGTCAAAAGAGAAGACCTTGAAAAAGCAGTACTTGAAACATCGGAAAAAGTTCTTTCTAAGCTTGGAGAAGTGCAGAATCTAAAAAACCTCTACAAGAAAGCCAAGAAAGAAAAAGAATCAAGAGAATACCTTATTTCATTAAAAAGGGAATTAAAGTCTTTGAAAAAAGGTTTACAAGCGGATTGGAAAAATTGGAAAAAACTGGCTAAAACTATTATGCGGATGCAAGCCCTTCCCGCATAGGGCTTTCTCCCCTCTCAAAGAGGAAGTTCTTGGACTCTTGCCAATCCGATTGAAATTTTTGCAAAGCCAAGCTAACAGAGTCCGGGGTAGTCAGAAGCTGTTGAAAAACTGTCTTTGGAAGAGTGGCCGATTCAATACCAAATTCAGTGCCCTTATAAAGATGATCAAGCGATCTAATGCCGGCTGCCATAATGCGTGTTTTAAAACCATAATTCTTTTTCATCTTTACCATGAATTCAAGAAGCTGCGAAGGGTCTTTTCCCTCATCCGAGAACCTGCCGAGATAAGCTGCGACGCAAGGGACACCCGCTTGAAATGCTAGAAAAGCTTGCCTAAATGAGATAACAGCTGTCGCTAAAAAATCAAGGTTCTTCTCTTGCAGCTCCTTCATTGCCATTATCCCTTCCGGCAAAACAGGAATTTTGGGTAAAATCCGACTAGAGATTTTATTTAAAAAAAGAGCTTGCTCAATCATTTCTACTTTAGTGTCCCCTAGAACCTGAATCGCAACAGGCCCTTTCTGAATGGACAAAAGCTCATCAATGATTTGCATCGGATTTTCTGAGGCCAAAAGCGTGGGATTCGTTGTCACTCCTTTTAGAATCCCCATCTGATCAATTTTTTTTATAAGATCAATTTCAACACCGTCGAGCCAAAGTTCCATAATCCCTCCAAAAAAGTGCGCCCAAGCTTAATTATTCGATACCCCCATTTTAATGCTATTTTTCACATTTTGAACAGTCTTTATGGGTAATCCATCTCTTTTATTATTAATAGGCACTGTTACCCTTCCAAGGTCACTTCTACCTGGCAAAACAAATTGCGCATGACCGCCAATGCTTTTTTTTCGCTCCCAACCGGCTTTTATTAGCTCTTTGAGAAGTTCTTTGGAAGAGACATTTCTAAAGTTTTCTCTGTTTTCAGACCTTTTTTTGGACCTTGGCTCTTTTATCCCGCCTTTAGCTTGCCAATCCGATTGAAATAACTCTATTTTTTTTGCAATAAGTGTCTTTTCTATCGCCTCTTTGGATTCTCCACCGCTTTCTTCCTCTTCAAAAAAAGGCTTTTCTATAGGAAGAGAACGCTCCCCTTCCAACTTTTTTTCATCAATCGGCTCGTTAACCGGCAAGGAATTCTGTGTTAAGGAAACTTGAGAAGACGTTTTCTTCTCAATTTTTTTAGCTTTGGAATCCGGATTTTTTTGCTGTTTTCTCTGCTGTGTTTTTTTCTTAAAAGCAGGTTTCGATTTACCTTTCTTTTTAACGGGTTTTTCTTGAGCTCTCTTCTCTTCTATCAAGTAGAGCATTTTTCTTCTAAGATAGGTTACTGAAGCCGCAAGCGACGATAAGCTTTCAAAGAATTCTTCCATCGTTTTAAGTTGATATAAAAAAATATCTAGCGTTAACCTTGCCCCTTTATCTTCTCGAATTTGAATTTCCTCTAGGATCTTTCTAAAAATTTGAACTCTTGTAAAAGACATGTTTTCAATAAAGACTTCCATTTCTTCAATCAAATGCAGCGACCCAAAATAAAGATAGAGGACATCCTCGTTTTTTAATTTTTTATAACTCCTAAGAGCCATTTCAATCGCATGAAGATCCTCTCTTTCATCTCCTAGGGCTTCCTGCTTTAGTTTTTCCAAAATGAGACTTATTGTTAAAAAAAAATTTTCCTTGGCTTTAACTTCTACGCACCCTTTTGTCTCTCTTACTAGAACCTCTAATGCCATGACGAGAGCATGATTCATGGATTCAATCCCGCTTAAGGTAAATGAATAAATATTAGGTTTTGCCACTTCAATTTGATGCTTCATTTTTTCAAATCGTGTCAGATTATTCAGGCTGGATAACACCTCTGATTTCTGCTGGTCTTCTCTTTCTTTTTCCGACGCTTCTTCGCACAAGGCAAGAGTATGTGCGGTATTGTTATAAATCAAAGTTTGTAAAAGTTTTATATCTTTAGGTTGAATTGTTTTTTTTAAATAATGATCAACATACTTGATTGCCGAGGAAATGCCTAGAATAGCCTCGTCTTCTCCCGGAAATACTTCTTTTATGGCTATCTTTAAATGAACTAAAAAAGATTTAGCGCAATTAAGCCAATCTGTAACCGTTCTTTTAGGTTCAGGCTCTAGAGAGTCATCCAAATTAGCAGGGGCGCTAAGAAGAATCTTCATCACACTATCAGATTTTTTTTTGATGAGCCCCGAAAGGAAGGTAAATTGATCCATTATTCTTAAAACTTGTGCTTCTAGCTCTTTCCCCTTGTTTGAAAGAAAAAATTTTTCAACATAAGGGTCTTTTTCAATCAAGGCATCTTTTAATTTAACAATGGTTTCATCAAAAATATGAACTAAGGTAATAAAAAAATCTTCCTTAGTTAAGAAAAAAAGAGAATGGGTATTGCCACTTATTCTATAATCAATGCCCGTTAAAAAAAAATGAATAATGGCAACTTTACCCCTTAATTGCTTCAGTTCATGGGTTAATTTAATTTCTTTCAAAGGAAGGTTTTTATAAATTTTTGGAAGCTGACTTTGAATTTCGATTAAAATAAAATCTGAGATAGAAATCTTTATTGATTTCATCCAACCGGGAGCAAGTGAAAAAAGCCTAGACTTAATTAAGCTAAGAGCATGCTCGCACTCATCCCTTCTTGCTTTGCAGCATCTTTCAAGTTTTAAAGCGACGTTTGCTTGATGTGCAACCTTTTTATTGATAGCATCTTTGCTCTCAGGCTTTAGAGACAATGGTTTTGTTGAAGATCCAGAAGCTGCTCTATTATCCGGTCTAATTGAAATAGAACTACTCGTTTGAAAGTTCTCTTCTTTTGCAATATACAAATCGGTATTAGAAAAGAGGCCCTCTTTTGGTAAAGCCTGCATAAAAGCTCCTATCTAGATGAGCTAAAAAAGACTTTTTTGAAATTCCATTTGATTGTTAAAATGGCACTTTTTACATCTTTTTTGCTAATTTTTAATCATATGCTCTCATATGTTTTCAAAATTATCAAAAAATTTACGCAAAAAAAGCTCATTTTTTCCCTCAAAGCGATTTCTATAGAAAGTCTAGTGAAGCGATAAAGCTATAGACCTCTTCTACATCATTTAAAAAATAGCCCGCATTTGTTTTTCGTAAAGGGTTCATCACACAAACAGTAACCGCTTTTCCATCTAATGTTTTAAAAGCATTTTCATCTGTTGCATCATCCCCAAAATAAAAAACAAGCGGTTCTATCTTTTTTTTAGAATCTTCTCTTTCCAAAATCCAAAGAACAGCAGATCCTTTATGCCAATCTACGTTGGGCTTTACCTCAACTACGCGTTTTCCATGCTGCAAGCTAAGATATTTTGTTTTAGATAGGGAGTTAAAAACTAGTTCTAAAGCCTTTTTTTCCACCTCAACATCCGCAAGCCTATAGTGAACGGCAAAACAAAAATGCTTGTTCTCGATAAATATTCCGGGAAGCGGGGATATTTTTTTTTGAAGTACTGAAGTTACTTCCATATACTCTTCTTGAGCCAATCTTGGGATTGGAATTTGAAAAAGCTCACCTTCAGGAGTTTCAATTTCAAGGCCATGGCTCCCAACATAATAGATGCCTTCAACCCCGACCCTCTCTTTCAAGTCTATCAAATTTCGTCCGCTTACTATCGCAATTGGCATTTTCATTTTAATGTCAGACAGTATCTTTTTCCGATGCTCGCTTAAAAACGCAAGATCAGGTGTCGCAACAATAGGTGTAAGAGTGCCATCAAAATCAAAAAAAAGGAAAGGGGCATTCATTTTAGCAAGAGCCATTAGCTCTTCTTTATGATCATTTAAAAAGGCAGTTTTTTCGTAAACCATAATTTTTAATCAAAAGCTTTATTCTTGAACTACATAAAGAAAGGCACTTCTTGCTGAGACAATTTATAGGCAATATAAAACACAAAACAGGCGACCACAATATCAAGAACGCGAGATGCTTTATGGCTTTTAAAAAGAGGCCTTAAAAATTTAGCTCCATAGCCAAGAGAAAAAAACCAGACAATCGATGCTACTGTTGCGCCTATAAGAAATGAAAACTTTTGGGAGTAATCCTGGATCGCCGCAGCATAGCCCCCAATAACGATAGTCGTCTCTAAAATTCCTTGCGGATTTAAAAGACTGAAGCCAAGAGCTGTTAAAATCGATCTTTGCAAGCTTGCAACCCCTTCTTCGCCCTCTAAGGATTCTGCCGTAACTTTTCCTTTCCAAGCTCGATACAAGCAGTGAAATCCATAGTAGACAAGAAAAAAAGAAGCGAGATACATGACCCATCGCTTTACGTTAGGATAACCATCCAAAGCCATCCCAATTCCGGTTCCGCCTATCCAAATTAAAAAAACATCTGATAGCGAACAGACTAAAGCTGTTGCAAACACGTGTCTTCCAAGCAAGCCCTGTCTTAAAACGTATAAGTTTTGAACCCCTATAGGAAAGATTAAATTAATAGCGAGAATAAAGCCCTTAATAAAAGTGCTAAAATCAACTTCCAGATCTTCAATCATACCATATCGTTTCCAAAAGGTTAGTAATACTCAATTCCTAGAAATTAGGATAGAGGCATTTTACTTCGAATAGAAAAAATTAAACTAACTATTTTTTTACCTACTATAATAGCTTAACTTTCCAAAAAAATAAAAAACCTATTTTAGTGATATTTATAATTTTTTTTTAAAAATCAGTATATCAAAAATAGTTTACCTATCACGACAACATTTTATTTACCAAAAGCTTAACTTAAGGTATATTTCTTTCAGTTTCTCAATCACTTGCGGCCATGGCGGAACTGGTAGACGCGCTAGATTCAGGTTCTAGTCGGGGCAACCCGGTGGATGTTCGAGTCATCTTGGCCGCACTTTTTTCTCAAGCTTTTATTTTCAAAAACAAAGTTCTTACCTTTAATTTTTTTTGCCAATTGGGTAAACATTCTCCTAAAAATAAGGATCTTCTATGAAAAAAAAAGCCTTAATTTTAGCCGGCGCTCCTATTAACCATTTTGAGAAGGAAGAACTTAGACACGAAATCGAAAACTATTCTTTTGTTGTGGCAGCAGACAGCGGTCTTGACTTCTGTTTTGAAATCGGGGTCCTCCCCGACCTTGCTGTCGGAGATTTCGATTCCTCGAAAAGAGTGCAGGATTTAGAGAAAAGCCGCGCCCTTTTTTTCTCAAGGGATAAGGATTTAACCGATCTTGAAATTGCGATCAATGAGGTTGAAAAACGAGGCTTTGAAGAAATTTTTATCTATGGCGGCCTTGGAGGCTTGAGCCGGCATGGTTTGACAAACCTTATTTTAGCGGCAAGGCACCCTTTAAAAATTTTTTTTCTTACAGATAATGAATTTGTTTTTGCTGTCAACCGCCCCATTCAGCTGAACGTTCAAAAAGGCCAGCTTATTTCGCTTCTACCACTTCTTTCAAAACCTACGGTGACTACAAAAAACTTAAAGTGGGAAATTGAAAATAGAATTCTTGATTCACACTTTTTTAGCGTGTCAAATGAATGTCTTAGGGAAGAGGTCTCTCTTTGGATTGAAGAGGGCTGTTTTATTTGCTTATTAGAAAAATTTAAAGGAAGTGAATTAAAATTTAAATTTATTGATAAAGTTTAAGATCTCAATAGGTAAAAATTACGAGAGCAGGGTTGCTTTCATTATAAAAAACCGAGTATACTCCTACCTTGCATAATGCTTATTTAAAAAACTGTCTAAAAACTTAATTTGTATAGATTTCTTGATAACTGCCTTAAAAAAATGAATTACAATGACAAAACAATATAGCCTCAAACATATTCGAAATTTTTCAATCATTGCCCATATCGATCACGGCAAGTCGACAATAGCGGATAGGCTTCTCGAACTTACTAAAACGGTGGCTGAACGTGATATGCAAGAGCAGCTCCTCGATGATATGGATCTTGAAAGAGAGCGAGGCATCACCATTAAAGCTCACCCTGTCACCATGGCTTATGAGGCAAAAGACGGACAAACCTATCAAATCAATTTTATCGATACCCCGGGGCACGTTGATTTTTCCTATGAGGTTTCAAGATCCCTTTCAGCTTGCGAAGGAGCCCTTCTTGTTGTAGATGCAGCGCAAGGAGTGCAAGCGCAGACGCTTGCAAATGTGCATCTTGCTATCGATAGAGACTTAGAAATCGTTCCGGTTCTTAACAAAATCGACCTTCCGGCAGCAGACCCTGAGTCTGTAAGACAGCAAATCGAAGAAGTGGTCGGAATAGACGCATCAGGTGCGATTGCTTGCTCTGCAAAAACAGGCGTTGGGATTGCCGATATTTTAGAGCGCATCGTAACTAATATGCCCCCGCCAAAAGAGCCTGAAGATGATCTTTTAAGAGCTCTTATCTTTGACTCCCACTATGACAATTATCAAGGGGTCATGGTTTATGTCAGGGTTATGAGCGGCGAGGTCAGAAAAGGCTCTCTCATTAAAATGATGGCGACAAATAAAAATTATGAAGTTCAAGAAGTCGGAATTTTCACACCTTCTGAAAAACCGACCGATAGCTTAAAACCGGGTGAGGTCGGCTACTTAATCGCAAATATTAAAAATACACAGGATATTAAAATAGGCGACACCGTCACCTCTCAAAAAAATCCGGCGCCTTTGCCACTGCCTGGCTTTAAACACATTTCACCTGTTGTCTTTGCCGGCATTTATCCGGTGGATTCCTCTGATTTTGAAGCCCTTCGAGATGCGCTTGCCAAATTACAGCTAAATGATTCGGCGCTTCATATTGAGCAAGAAAGCAGCATGGCTTTAGGGTTTGGGTACCGCTGCGGATTTTTAGGGCTTCTCCACCTTGAAATTGTCTTTGAGAGGCTGCAAAGGGAATTTGACCTTGATATCATTTCAACCGCTCCAAGCGTCGTCTATAAATGCCTGATTAATGACGGTCAAGTAGTTGATATTGATAGCCCCGCCCATTACCCTGACCCCTCAACTATTGAGTCAATAGAAGAACCTTGGGTGGTTTGCCATGTCATGATCCCAAGCGAATTCCTTGGAACAATCATGAATCTTTGCATGGATAAAAGAGGAAGCCTGGAAAAAACCGATACCCTCAGCATGGATCGGCTTTTATTGACCTACAAGTTGCCTCTAAATGAAATTATTACCGATTTTAATGACAAATTAAAATCCATGACTCGCGGCTACGGGTCTTTTGATTATGAATTCGATAACTACCGTGAAAGCGACATCATCAAACTTGAAATCAAAGTTAATGATGAGCCGGTAGATGCGTTTTCTTGTCTTGTTCATCGAAGCAAAGCTGAAGCCAAGGGAAGAAGCATTTGCGCAAAACTTAAAGAAGTTATTCCAAGACAGCTTTTTAAAATTCCAATTCAAGCAGCCATCGGCGGCAAGATCATTGGCCGGGAAACCATCAATGCCTTGTCTAAAAACGTGACTGCTAAATGCTATGGTGGAGATATTTCCCGAAAAAGAAAACTATGGGAAAAGCAAAAGAAAGGTAAAAAGCGCATGAAAGAAATTGGCAAAGTAAGCATCCCCCAAAATGCCTTCATGGAAGTTTTGAAAACAGATTAAGGATAAGGTTCCAGGTTAATGAATGCCGCTCTACTTAAAGCAAACTGTTTGGAAGCCTCATTAAAAAATGAGGATCGAGCCATTTTTTCATGTGATGATTTAAACGGGATTGATCTCAACCATATACCTAAGCACATTGCTTTAATTCCGGATGGCAATAGAAGATGGGCGCATCTTCAAGAATTTAACCCTTCTAAAGGTCACCATGCCGGCGCGGATACCGTTATTGAGATTGTAAAAGCTGCTAAAGAGCTTGGAGTTAAAACACTCACTTTTTATGTCTTTTCAACTGAGAATTGGAACCGGCCTAAGGAAGAAGTAGACGCTTTAATGTGGCTTTTACAGACCTATCTCATAGATAGACGACAGACGATGCTGGATTCTCAAATACGTCTAAAAACAATTGGAGATCTTTCAAAAGTAACAGACGAGGTATATCAAACCATTTCTGAGACAGAAAAAATGACCGCCTCTTGCCAATCCATCGACCTTGTTTTGGCCATCAATTACGGGGGCCGCGATGAGATTGTTAGAGCTTTTAAGAAAATGGCAGAAGATATGAATCAGGGCTCTTTCTCCTCAAAAGATATTTCAGAATCCCTAATTTCGCGCTATTTAGACACAACTTCTTGGAAAGACCCGGATTTATTAATCAGAACAAGCGGTGAAATGAGAATCAGTAATTTTTTAATCTGGCAGCTCTCTTATACTGAAATTTATGTTGAAGATGTTTATTGGCCCGATTATACACCTTATCATCTTCTTCAAGCGATAAAAAGCTACCAAAGCCGAATTAGAAGGCTTGGCAAATAAAGAGTTCTCATTATGAGCGAAAAAAACAATCTAAAAGAAAGATTTATCACAAGCGCCCTAGCGCTTCCAATCACTCTTGCCGCTCTTTTTTTTTCAACGAAACCTTATTTTGAACCGATATTTGTCTTGATTATGGCTATCATTGCCATAGTCTCTTTAGATGAGTTTTTTAAACTTGCCGAAAAAAAAGGAATGAAACCGCTATCCGCTCTAGCTAAAGCCTGTACTTTAGGTTTTATGATGTCTTTATTTCTTGCCTATAGGTACCCTTTCCTGCAAGCTCTTCCCTGGGTTGTTTTATTGACTTCATTCATTCTTGGCTTTTTATATTTCTTTTTTGAAGGGAAAGATCCTATACAAAATCTTTCAGCAACTGTCTTTGGATTTATTTACATCGCCCTGCCTTTAAGCTTGATCCTTTTAATTCTTTACCAATCAAAATTATTTGGTGAAGAGGGCAGAGCTTGGCTTCTTTATCTTTTGACGGTTGTCAAAATGACAGACATTGCCGCCTATTTTGGCGGGAAAAATTTTGGCAAAACCAAGCTGTCACCGCTTATCAGCCCTAAAAAAACTTGGGAAGGAGCCATCATCGGGTTTAGTGCCTCGCTTGCATCAAGCGTCTTATTTCTATTTTTGATAAAGCTTTTAAACATTCCTTTTTCGCTTAGCTTTTTCGGAAGCCTTATCTTGGGAGCGCTTTTGTGCATTTTCAGCCAAATCAGCGACCTTTCAGAATCTTTACTTAAACGCGATGCCGCCGTAAAAGATTCAAGCCAATTACCAGGCCTTGGAGGGTTTCTTGATATCATAGATTCGCTAATTTTTCCTTTACCCATCCTATATATCTGGATGCAACTTTTTATATTTAATGGAAACTCATTATGATTATAACAATTGATGGACCCATAGCTACAGGTAAAAGCACGATTGCTAAAAAACTTGCTAGGGCTATTGGATACATATATTTCGATACCGGAGCTATGTATCGAACCCTGACTTATGGTTTGCTTAAACATAATGTCTCTCTTGCAGACAAAGAAGCGCTTAAAGCTTTTCTTAACTCTTTTATCCTAGACATTAAGATCAAGCATGGGGAAAGAAGGTATTTTTTTGAAAATGAAGATATCACCGATAAAATCAGAGGCGAAAAAGTAACTCAATTCGTCTCTCAAGTTTCCGCAAATAAAGACGTCAGAGAAAAACTTGTTTCGCTTCAACATGAGTTATCCGAAGGGGTTAATGCCGTGTTTGAGGGAAGGGATATGGGAACGGTTGTATTTCCAAAAGCAGATATCAAAGTTTTCTTAACAGGAAGACCTGAAGTACGCGCAAGAAGACGCTATGAAGAAATAATAAACAAATATCCAAGCGAATATAAAGATCTGACTCTAGAAAAGGTTCTTGAGGAAATCAATAGCCGGGACCACTATGACTCAACGCGCGAAATCTCTCCTTTAAAGCAAGCGGAGGACGCCTTTGTCATAGACACCTCCGATTTAACCTCAGATGAGGTCGTTTTAAAGATTCAAGAGTTTAAGGATTCAAGAAGAACAAGGCTTAAAGAAACTTAAGTTTAGATACAAAAGGTAAAAAGACTTTTAAAGCATTGCGTGATGTTCTCTAGTAAAGACTCTTCTTCATGACTGCCATCAAGTCTTTTTATTTCCCTAATTTTCTCTTCCTTGACTTCTTGGATCACACGCTTAAACTCGTAAAGACTTGGATCGCAATTAGTTTCAAGTTCGTCAAGATCCTCAAAATCAAACTCCTTTAAAGCTTCAAAAAAAACAATTTTTGAAAAGTTAAAGATTTTATTGACTTGCCAGTTTTCTTTCGCCTCACCCAAAGCAAAGATCATTCTATGGTGAGAGTCTGCAAGATCCTCGAGGTTTTCCTCATTTTTTTCAGTGTTTAGATGGGTGACGCATAAATTAAAAAAAGCATTCAATTGACAACACTTAAATTCTTTTTTTTGGTTCAGCGCATTTTCCCGGTATAAAGCTATCGCTCTTTCAGTTTTTTTAAATTCTGAGATCATGGAATTAAAGACGCTTACGACCAAGCTTTCCTTTCCCGATTCCTTCTCTATTCTTTGGCTTTCTTGGACCCAATTATAATCTAAAGAACTCACGCGATGAACCATACAAAACCTCGTCTTATGTATAAATTATGTCTATGTATTAATAAAAAAATAAAAAGAACAAGAAATATAATCTATTTTCCTTTTAATTACTTTATAGAAATTTTATTTGATATTAATTATATCTTTAAATATAATTGTTTTTTAACTTGGGAAAATCTTATTTTAATATGAAAATCAACAATCATTTAAAAGAATTATTTGAAGAACCGGAGATAAAAACGGCTTTGACTAAGCTTGTCCTTCAAGCTAAAAAAGACGAGGTGCATGCCCTTGCTATTAAAAAACTCACCGTCCCCAATAAGATGGACGAACCTAAAAGAAAGACCCTAAAAGAGCGAATTTTAGGGACATTCCTTGGCAGGCTTATATTAAATCCCTTCGGCTATTTGGAAATTAACGTAGATTAATCTTAAACGTTATAAGATCCAGAACTTACTATTCCACCTGTGCCTGCCCAATCTGTATGAAAAAACTCCCCCCTTGGCTTGTCGATTCTCTCATAAGTGTGACCGCCAAAATAATCACGCAGGGCTTGAATAAGATTTGCCGGAAGGTTTTCGCTTCGATACCCGTCATAGTAGGAAAGCGCTGAACTAAAGCAAGGAATCGGAATTCCAAGGAGAGCGGCTTCTGAAACTACTTGTCTTAAAGATTCCTGGGACCTATCCATTTCCTTTCTAAAAAAATCGTCCATAAGAAGGTTTTGCAAGTCTTTATTTTTGGTAAAAGCCTCTTTGATGTTACCTAGAAACACACTTCTAATAATGCAGCCGCCTCGCCACATTAAAGCTACCGCCCCGTAGTTAAGTTTCCAGTGATACGCGTTAGCTGCTTCCCGCATTAAAGAAAACCCTTGGGCATAACTTACGATTTTTGAAGCATAAAGAGCGTATTTAATGGCCTCAATAAACTGTTGTTTATCTTTTAAGTAAGGTTTACCTCTTGGTCCATTTAACTTTTTAGAAGCTTCCACTCTCTCTTCTTTTAAAGAGGAGAGAAATCTTGCAAAAACAGCTTCTCCGATAAGAGTTAAGGGAACTCCAAGTTCGAGAGCATTAATGACAGTCCATTTTCCGGTTCCTTTTTGACCTGCTACATCCAGGATTTTATCCACTAATGGCTTTCCATCCGTATCGTTAGTTTTAAAGACATGGCTTGTGATTTCAATAAGATAGCTGTCTAGTTCCTCTTTATTCCATCGGCTGAAAATCTCATGGAGCTCTTCAGAAGAGAGATTTAAACCCTTCTTCAAAAGGGAGTAGGCCTCGGAAATAAGCTGGATGTCGCCATATTCAATGCCGTTATGCACCATCTTTACGTAGTGGCCGGCTCCTTCATCACCTACCCAATCGCAACAAGGTTCATTTCCGTTAACTTTTGCCGCAATATCTTGAAATATCGGCTTTACACTAGGCCAAGCTTTAGGATTGCCCCCCGGCATAATGGAAGGGCCATGCCTTGCTCCCTCTTCCCCGCCGGATATTCCTGTACCTATATAAAGAATCCCTTTTTTATCAAGTTCCTGGGTCCTCCTGACTGTATCTGTAAATAAGCTATTGCCTCCATCGATTAAGATATCTCCTTTATCCAAAAAGGGGAGTAATTCTTCAATCAACTCATCGACCGCCTTCCCGGCTTTTACCATCATGAGAATGCGTCTTGGCTTTTTTAATTTTGAAACAAATTCTTTTAAAGAATGGGTGCCAATGACTTTTGTCCCTTGAGCTGTACCTCCTATGAAATCATCCACTTTAGAGACAGTCCTATTAAAGACCGCCACCTTGTAGCCTTTTTCATCCATGTTGAGGACTAAGTTTTGACCCATAATGGCAAGGCAAATAACGCCAATATCCGCATCTTCTTGACTCATATTTTTCCCTATTTCTTTTTAAACCTGAGCATAGCTTATTTTTTGCAAAAAATGAAGAGATATTGCAGAAGAAGTTTTATTGTTATTTAGTAAACTTTTTTATTAAAAACTAACGTTTTTTTTATAAAAATAAATTAATTTATATAAATATTTTTTTGTGTTATAATGAATTAGATTTAACTTAAAAAAGAGTAAGCTTTTATGAGCGGCGGTGAGTTCGAAGCCTTTAAAAAACCTCCCTCCTTTTTTAAACCTTACCCTAAATCATCCTCAACTTCCGAAAATAAAAAACGACTTGTTGTAGACCTAAAAAATAATATCTTGGAGACTACCCACGACAAGAGCCTTATGTCCTCTGCAAAAGAGATTCACGATTTTATCCTAAAAAACCCAAATCTCTCCTATGATCAATTACTCCTAGTCTCGGAATTTGCAAGGAATAATACCCCAAGTGAAAGTCGAAAGGTTTTGAAACGTCAATTTGAAAAAACGTTTGTTTTAAATAAATTACCGGCCTTTTTTCAAAATACTCTCATTCATATTATTATCCTCTCTAGAAATTTCTTTTATGCGGTTAAGGATTTTGGAACCATTAATGGCAATTTTTCAAAGGAATTGCTTGAAACTCTTATTTCAAATGCTATTGAATCAGAGTATGATGCGTTTAAAAAAGAAGCGGAAGCGCCCTTGCTTAAAAAAATAAAAGAGTTTCCTGAGATTCTCACTCAAATAGAGCTTTATAAATCCCTTCAGAAAGAGCTTTTAAAAATAAAAAATAATTCAAAACGAGTTGAGGAATTAAAATCTCTTTGCCTTCAAGAGCAGGGTCTTAAAAAACTATTATGCAACGAAAAAAAAATGCTTGAAACGCTCGAAGAAAAGCTTAGAAAAACGCCTTTAAACATCAAGCTGATTGAAAAGACCAAAATGCTAAAAGTTACCTTAAATGATTTTCAAAGAAGGCTTAGCTCGATTGAAGAAGCAAAACAGGAACTGAGCCTTTTAGAAGAGTCGCTAAAGGTTATTGAGACTCATAAATTAAATATTGATGAAATTAAAAGAGATGTGGAAAAGCGATTTGGGGAAGAGTTAGACAGTCTCAAGGATCAAGGTGAGGATTTTCAGTCATTAAAAAAAGTAAAAAAAGAGCTTCGGGAAAAGTATAAGGCCTTATTTGAAATCCATGAACAAAGCTTGTTTGATCCGGATTTTGAAAGAAAAGAAACCTTGAGGAAATCGGCTTTTGAAAAGGGTTTAAAAGAAAAATTTGAACAAAACCCGGAGCTTGAAGAAGCTTTTCATACGTATCAAAAGATCCAAAAAGAAGCTTCTTTTTTGCAAGAGGAGCTTAATTCTATAAATTACAAATTGCGTTTGATTCAAAAAATCGAAAAAAGGAAATTGAAGATAGCTCAAACACAAAATAAAGATAACGCTCTCAACAAATGGAACAAAGAAAGAAAAGATTTTGAAACAGAACTTTTACCGGATGAGCTTGAAGATAAAGATTCCCTTATTTACAAAGAAGCTGAGCTTAAAAGTACCATCAAAAAAAAGAGAGAAAAACTAGCTGCGTTTAAAGCCGCTCTCGTTAAGGAATTAGAACCGCTTTATAGCGCGTTTATCGAAATAAAAGAAACCGACAAAGAGTCTTTAAAAAAAATAAAAAAAAATTTGGCAGACAAACAAAAAGATTTTTACTCTCTTTTCAATCACTGAACTAACTTTTTAGACATCTTTTTATCAAATAAAATCCGCTTGAGCGAAAGAAAAGAAATGAGTAAACTTAAATGTCTTTAAGTTCACGTAGCTCAGTGGATAGAGCGGTTGCCTCCTAAGCAACAGGTCGCGCGTTCAAGTCGCGCCGTGGACAATCATTTTGATTTATAGAGATATTCATTTATTCCTTGAGCAATCCCTTTAGCTAAACCGCTCATATAATTCTTATCTCGGATTCGGCTCATTTCCCCTTCGTTTGTCATAAATCCCCCTTCGATAATAATGGCTGGCATTGTCGTCTCGCGAATGACAGCAAAATTCCCTTCTTTAATTCCCCTTGATTTCGCCTTGGTCTCAACTAAGACGGCATCTAAGATGGCTTTTGCAAGGTCTTTGGAGCTCTGGCTTCTTTTCTTATCATCACTGTCGTTATAGTAGTAAACTTCCACCCCTTCAGCTTGCCTGTTAGGGGCTGAATTATAATGGACGCTTACAAAAAGAGCCGGCTTTCTTGCATTTGCAAACTCAGCTCTTTCTTTAAGTTCAAGGTACAGGTCGTCTTTTCTTGTCATCGCTGTTCTAAAACCCATTTTTTTAAGATAAGCTTCAAGAAATTCAGCGGTCGTTAAAGTGAGATGTTTCTCATAAAATTTAGGCCCTTTTTTTGATTCGGTCCCATTATCCTTTCCGCCATGCCCTGCATCAATGACAATTAGGGGCGAGGCAAGTCTTGTTCTTAAAGACTTAACCGCTGTAACCATAGCGATTTCTTCTGTCGGACGAACGCATGGACGGGAAAGAGGTTCCTCGTTGGCTACATAAGTCGCTTTAGAACAGGAAAAAATAAAGCATGGGAGAATATAAAATAAAAGAAATCTAAATGTCATGGAAACCATTGTTGTCCGTCAATCATCTTTAAGATTCGTGCATAGCAAAAAATTCATTAACGACAAGTCGATCATCAAAAGGAACAGTCTGATGGGAAAACACCTGGTACGCTTCATGCCCTTTGCCGGCTATTAAAACAATATCATTTTTTGATGCCATCTTTAAAGAAGTAAAAATAGCTTCTTTTCTATCCATCACAATTTGATAAGAAGAAGAGCTTTTAAAACCTTTCACAATTTCAGAAATAATGTCTTCCGGTTTTTCTGTTCTTGGATTGTCAGAAGTAACAATTGTAAAATCTGAAAAGCTTTCACTTATGCTGCCCATCACAGATCTTTTTAAACGATCCCTATCCCCTCCGCATCCAAATACCGTGATGAGTTTAGAATGAGGCATCATTTTTAATGAACGCAAAATATTTTCGAGGGCATCCGGTTTATGGGCATAATCGATGTAAACATGAACGCCGGATTTATTTTTTACTTTTTCAAGCCTTCCGGGAACCGGGGGGGTTCCTCTTAATCTTTCGACAATTTCTTTTAAGGGAAATCCAAAACTTAAGGCAAGCGCTATTACAGATAGGGCATTGTAAACATTATGAAGACCTGCAAAAGGAAGCGTGCAGGGCTCTAGAAAGTCTTTATACCTTACAAAAAAATGAGTTTTGGAAGACCCCAAATCAATGTTTTCGGCTGTGATATCAGCCTCTTTTAATCCGTAGCTTAAAATCGGAACTGAACTTGCTTCGCACATTTTTGTAAAATAAGGACTGTCTTTATTTATGATGGCAATTTTGGATTTGCCATTTTTTTTAGGAGCGGCTTTTTTATCGAGGCTTTTAAAAAGCTTGCATTTGGAATCTGCATAAGCTTCCATATTCAAGTGATAGTCTAAATGTTCCGGAGTTAAGTTAGTAAAAAGGGCGGCATCAAAATCTATTCCCTCAACTCTGCCTTGGGATAAGGCGTGCGAGGTCACTTCCATAATGCAAAGAGACATTTTCATATCGGCCATTTCCCTAAGCATTTTATAGTTTCTTTCAATATCGGGCGTTGAGTGGGTCGCTGTATGCCTAACATCCCCGAATTGATATTCAATGGTGCCGATTATTCCGGCAGGCCCTATGAAATGCTCTAAAACATGTTTTAACATATAGGAAACGGTCGTTTTACCGCTTGTGCCGGTTACCCCGATCATCAAAAGTTCATGAGAGGGATGGTGGTAGAAAGTTTTTAACAGTTTTGCTTCTACGCTGTTTATATCTTTAACAACAAGCTGAGGGACATCTTTTATTCCGGGATCATATAAATCGGATAAAATGGCATTAGCTCCGGCTTGCAAGGCTTCTTGGATAAATTCTCCGCCGTCATGTGTTTTACCTTTTTTGGCAATATATAAATTGCCGGGAGCCACTAATTTTGAATTTGCGGAGATCCCTGTTATTTCAATTTCTTTAGGCCCCTTTAAAGTAATTTCCGGAAGGTCTTGAATCAGCTTTTTAAGCTTCACGTTTTACTACCTAGTTTTTAAATTATTATTTTAATTAATGCGTTTAATTTTCGTTCTCGTTAGTTATTCCATTTTTGCATTATTTCTTGCAACCGTTTCACTTCTTTCATCCAATCCAACTTGTCTTTATCAAAATTTTCTGAGTTTTTAAGAAGATCATGGGGGTCGTCCGGTTGAATTCCAAGATATTCCAAGGCTCTCTCTCCTATCGCTCTAAAAATAGGGGCGGCAGAAATTCCTCCGTAATAGAGATGGCCAACTCCCGGCACATAAGCGGTAGAGGGTTCATCGATTGTGATTAAAAGCGAAAAAACAGGGTTAACAGCGGGTGTAAATCCAATAAAACTTGAGCAAAATTTTTCTTTTGAGTACTGCCCATTAACAATTTTATTAGCTGTGGCTGTTTTTCCAGCTTCTGTAAAACCTGCGATATCGGCTCTAAAACCTCCGCCTCCCGGTTTCGTGACATATTTTAGACCTTGGACCACAGTTTCGGTTAACGATTTAGGAAGCACCCTTGTCTTAGGTTTATCGCTTTTTCTTCCGTTTATTAGGATTTCAGTCCTGCCGCTAGCATCGGTTCTAATAGCTTTTCTTACAAGCGTCGGCTCTATTTTATAACCGCCGTTTGCAATCATCGATAGGGCTTGTAGCAGCTGAATAGAATTGGCTTGCACATTATGCCCTATAGCTAAAGAAAAAGGAGTTGGTAAAGACCACTCAAGCTTGCCGTTAGGATGCAATTTCCCAATGCTTGGCAACCTTCCGGGACTTTCACCGGGCAGCTCTATACCGGTCTTTTTTCCAAAACCGAAACATTCTTGAAGAACTTTCCGATACCACTTATCGCCAAGTCTTTGAATAACTCTTTCAATAATTCTGCCCATGTAAATATTTGAAGACTTTTGAAGAGCCATTTCCATATTCAGCCATTTCATAGGCTTAGTATCCTTGATGGGCTTAACTCTTCCCGGAAAATCTCCATTTTCAACAGCTACTTTCTCTTTTGGGTCAAATATAGGAGGCTCTTTTCTCCTTCTCAGTTCTTCATTTGCCATTAAAGCTATAGCGCAAGTGATAGGCTTCATCACAGACCCGGGTTCATTGGCGTCTGTAACAGATTTTACTTTTGCGATGTCTTGTTTGCTCGCATCAGAAAAATAATCCTGAATCTTGCTAGGCTCAAAAAAAGGGTATTGAGCCATCGCTAAAATTTCCCCGTTTTCTGGGTTCATCATAACGGCCCAGCCGGATTTAGCCCCGGCTTTTTTTACGCCCGCCTCAATTTCTTCTTCACAGATAGCTTGCAAGCAAGGATCGATGGTCAAATAAATATCAGCGCCATGAATAGGCTCTTCAATCACCTCTCCCATCTCAAAAGAGTGTTTAGGAGAGCGCATCATTTTTCGTTTTCCGGCTTTTCCCCTTAAGAGTTCATCAAAATAAAGCTCAAGCCCGCCAGTTGGTATGGCTTGCTTTGATTTTTCATCCTTTCTTGGTTGTATAGTGTGGAGAACTTGTCCAAGAAGCTTTCCATAAGGGTAGGATCTTTGATAGTCATTAACAAAAAATAGAGCGTTGAGAGGAATTTTTCGAGCCTTGGCAAAAGATCTCCACCATACAAGAAAATCTTGCTTTTCTTCTTCAGACATCCACATCATCAGAAGACGGCTTCTGGACTTTAGATGAAGCTCTTGCTCTAACTTCTGTTTTTTAAGCTTAAGCTTATCTGCTAAGATTTTAGCAAGTTCCTTTTTATGATCTTGAGGGATAGATACCGGATCCGCATAAAGATGCTGTTTTTGGATGTCCACAACAAGCTGCAAAGAATCCTTTATCCCTTTTTTATACTCGTGAAAACAGGAAAAAAAGCGGCCTCTTCGAAAAGGTTCGTTTACGAAAAAATAATGCTGCAGATCGGCTTTTTTTGTCCAAAATTCGCCCTGAATGATTTGAAGCCTATAAAACTGCAAGATGAGAAGGGAGAGCAAAACAAAGATTGCCGAAGCTAAAAAAACAACTCTTTTGCGAAGAGATCCGGTTAAGCGATTATTTTTTTTTGCCATTTCCAAACTTAAGACTTTTAAGAAGTTTTCTTTTTATTCAGGAAAACAACTTCTCCTCTTTTTGGAAATTTTAAATGTTTAAATTGTTTTTCACGAGAAAGTTCCATTAGCCTGATTGGATTTTCTTGCTGCTCAATAACATATTGCAGCTCGCTATTGCTTTCTTTTAGTTTGTTTAAGTAGCTCAATTTTTTTGGAATTTCTTTTCGGATGGCAGTGACATGATTATTTTGATCAATGAGTCTATAAGCAAAAAAGCAGCTTATAGTAACCCATATGAGGAATTTTAAAGAAAGGATAACTTGCCGCATACCGCTTCGAATTTTTTCTACCCGCTAGATTTTCTCTATCACCCGAAGTTTTGCGCTTCGGCTCCTCGGGTTCAATTTGATTTCCTCATCATCTGCAATAAGGGGTTTTCTTGAAAGAATTTTTATAGTTGGATCTTTATCGATAAAAAGACCGGATAGCCCGGAAGTTCTTTCTTTATCTAAAGCTTCTTGTTGAAAAAACTGCTTCACTATTCTATCTTCTAGGCTATGAAAGGATATGACGGCGAGTCTTCCCTTAGGCTTTAAAAGACTTAAAGCTAAAGGCAAAGCCTTTTCAAGGACTTCTAGTTCGCGGTTTACGACAAGCCTTAAAGCTTGGAAAATGAGGGTCGCCGGATGCAAATGCAATTTCTTATAATTTTTTCCAAGGGCTTTTTCAATCAAGTCGGCAAGGTCTTTTGTTGTGGCAATCGGTTTTTCATTTCTTGCTTTACAAATGGCTTTAGCGGCTTGAAAGGCTTTTGGCTCTTCCCCGTAAATCTTAAAGATGCGGGTTAGCTCCTTTACATCATAGGTATTTACAATTTCAAAAGCTGTCAAAGACTCTTCGGGATTCATCCTCATGTCTAGCGGGCCTTCAAATCTAAAACTAAAACCTTTTTCCCTGCGGTCAAGCTGCATAGAAGACACGCCAAGATCCATTAAAATACCGTCAATTTGACCCTTATGAGTTTTTTCAAGTTCAAAAAGTGAAATTTCAAAGTTTCCTTTCAGGATTTCAACTTTATCCTGCCACTTAGAAAGATGGGCGGATGCGAGAGCGATGGCTTCCGGGTCTTGGTCCAGCCCATAGTACTTTTTAATTTCAGGATGTCGGTTAAGTAAAAGAGAGGCATGTCCCCCGGCCCCTAAAGTCGCGTCAATAAAAGAAGAAATTTCCAAATCTTCAAAGGCTTTTAAGATAAGTTCTTTTAAAACGGGGATGTGTTCACTAGGATTCATAATTTTATCAATTGAAAGGATTAAGACGTTTTTTTAGGGAAGTTTAGATGATTATACTATTAAAATAAAGATTTTATTAAGATAAATACTATTTAAGTTCTTTCAGTTAGAAAAATAACATTATTTTTACATCAAATTGTCAAGGATGTTAAAATATAACTAGACTATAGGAACTAGGTGAAAACTCATGGCTACAACCATAGATAATTATGACTTAAACGTTTACAATCTTTACGCTCTCCGTACCAAACTTGTCGAGGATATTAATCGTCAATATCGACTAGACCAAGCGGCAGCAGTCACAACGCATACTGTAGTTCCAACCTTCCAACCCCTTCTTACTGAAATAGATCTGTTGCTTGGGGTCGTTCCTTTCATAAACCCTTGGGCTTATTTCTTCCCCCCAAAAAAATTCCGTAACGCAAGAAGGTCCTCTTTTGCTTTCTGGCGTATTGCCCCCTCGCTTGGAACGTTCGATGAACAGGAAGAACTAGAAGAGCTTATTGAAAATATTCCTGTAAGCAATTCTGAAGAAAAAAGAGAGAAACACGCAATTCAAGCTTGTTTAAAAGAGGTCGATAAGCTTAATTCAATGTTAAGGTTTATTACAGGTCGTATCGGGCAATTTCTTCAAGGATAATGATGAGTCGCATTAATTGGCTTGAAAAGCTTAAGTGGAATGAAGAGCAAATTGAAGATATTCAAAATGCCGCTTACGCCTATATTAAACAAGGGAAGTATGACATTGCCCTTCCTTTTTTTGAGGCATTAGTAGTCCTAGAACCGGATAACCCTTATAATTCACAAACCCTCGGCGCTCTCCATCTGCAGCTTGGCCACGCAAAAGAAGCCATTCGAGCTTTAGACCAAGCCCTAAAGATAGAAGCCGATCATGGCCCAACGCTTCTTAACTTGACGAAAGCCCTCTTTATGCTTGGAAAAAGGGACGAGGGTTTGAAACTGGCCCATATTCTAAAAAATGAAAAAGACCTATCTATATCTAATGTTGCAAGAGCTCTGATATTAGCTTATGAAAGGTGATTGATATTTAGTTTTCCCTTACGGTTCTTTTTATGGAAGCACTAGGAAATGACTCTCCGCCGAAAACTTCAGAAATTTCAACCCCCTATGGGTCTTGGGGTCAGCTTTTTGGAAGGGTCTTTGAATGGAAAAAAGAGCCCGAACCCGAACCACCCCCTTTAGTCGATATAAGAAATACCCCCTCAATCCCAAACGAAACGGCAACTCTTTTAAGCGAACGTGAGATTAAGATTTTGTCTTCTCACTATGCATTGCTTTTATCTTCATTTCCTTGGTTCAAACACAAAAAAAATGAAAAAGATTTTATCGAATTTTTAAAAAACCCTCTTCAAACGCTCGACGATCATTTTCAAGCAAAGCTGTTTCTTTCCATTCTTCCTGAAACTTTAGCAATCGAGCCTGATAATATGATGCCTTCTTTTTTGAAAGCTACTTTTAGCCGCTGGCTGAGTGATTTGCCCGACCCTAATAACTTCACACAATTTTTTTATTCTGCTAGGCCGGAGATTTATTTAAATCATTTTTTAGAGTCGGAGAGTGCTTTATCGCTTAAAGAGAAAAAATTATTAAAAGTGGAATTAGAAATTTTTATGAATCGCTCAAATGAGTATCTTGTAACCCTATCGACTCTTAAAGGATTCTATCAGCCGGGTGCTTGGCAAAACAAAGATTTTCGTGAAGCGCTAAGAAGACTCGAAGCTAAGTTTTCCTTATTTTTAAACATCTTTTCTTTGATGCTTAAATTCTCTGAATCGGTTTTGCCTGAGCAAACCTATCACTACATCTCCAAGGAATTTGAAAGATTTATCCCTATTTAATCGTGTTTATGATTGTCATTTTTTGCTGACATAAATGGATTGCGATTTAAACACTTCGATAACTGTAACCTCTATTTAAGATGGCTACAAAAAAAGGGGCACGGTTATCATGAAAATAGGATTGATATTTAGCTAAATTCACAAGTTACCATCAATTTTCTTCTGATTCTTTACAAGCGGTTATGGAAGTTAAAGTAATTTAGCTTTACTCAGGATAATCTAGCTGATCGAGAGTCCCCTTTCTTATTTCTTCAATCGTATAATTAGCCTTAAGGGCATCGACTAGCTGATTATAAGGGGTATATACGTAAAAATATTGGTTATCCACCGCTCTTAAAGTCGTATTTGACTGGCTTATTACGTAAGGATACATCTCTCCTTTTGGATTATTCCAATCTAAAGGGTAATTTTGAAAAAAATAAAAATCTCCCCAATCAATTTGTTTGATATTTTCAAAAAATTTTAATAATTCATCTATTTTTAAGGGTTTATCTTTAATTCTTGTAAAGAGTGTATTGAATAATTTCTGCCGGAGCCTTCTATTCCATCCACAATTACAAATTCAAAATTAACTACGGTCTTTAAACATTTGATAATTTGGAGAAAACTCTCATAAGTCAAAAATAAAGGGTCATCAATAATAACCTGGAACCATATCATTATTCAAACACCCCTATCAATTGAGCAAGATTAATTACCAAAATATGCTAAAGAGTCTCATCTTTAAATTACGGAGCCCAGTATATCTTAGGAATAATTTTTTTCCGTTCGATTTTTAGACCACTTAATGAAAGCTCATGACATAAACAAACCTCATAAGCAGACTCCAACAACCCTGTACCAAGCTCTCGAAGCACCTGAATAGCTGAGCCGATAATTTTTCTGTTAGTGTGTCATTTTTAATACGTTTTTCAGTCTGTTGCAGATCCACCTAGAATAATCGTTGATTGTGTTGCAGCGGTGTTGCTCTAAATTTTTTTTACGCAAAATCGGAGGGTCGAAAGCCACAAAACTTAAGGAAAGCAACCTAATCCTCGCTATCTCGTACTTTCTCATTGATCTCACTGGCTCATGTGGTGAATTGTAAAACAAAGCCCTTGATAAAAAATATAACTTGTAAGCGACAAATGGCTTCTTACATATAAATGAGCCAACAATGTATTGAGGGAAAGTTTTGATTTTTTTCTATTTTTGATTTTATGGAGGTTCTTGAAAAAAACTGTGGGCAAGTATTTTAAAAAAAGGTGACTTATCCTGGAATACCCCTAGCCTCAGGGGTTGTTTAAAATTCCTAGCAAAGCTTCAACTATCAAATCTACTTCTTCAAGTTTGAGATCTGTATATAAGGGGAAGGAGAGGCATTGCTTATAGTAAGTTTCCGTTTCGGGGAAATAAGAGGACAAATCGGTTTTTCTTTCAGCGAAAAAGGGGTGTTTGTAAATTGGGATGTAGTGAACTTGAGTCCCGATGCCTTTTTCTTTAAGTTTATTCATCACCTCTTCTCTTGTCTTTTTAAAGAACTCAAAATCAATTTGCAGAAGGGCTAGGTGAAAAGAAATCTTTTCTAGATCTTGAGTTTTGACAAGACGAATACCTTTTTCATTTTTTAATTTATCAAAGTATCTTTTCATAAGCTCTCTTCTATGAGCTGCAATACTGTCTATCCTTTTAAACTGACTTAAGCCAAGGCTTGCTTGAAGCTCGTTCATATGAAAATTGCCTGTTATCGCTTTCACCTCATAATACCAAGGATAAGTCTCTGATTTAGGGGAACTTCTGTCGATGCCATTATTCCTATATAGCTTTAACCTATTAAAAAGAGTTTCGTCATTTGTAAGAACCATTCCACCTTCCCCGCTTGTAATTTGCTTAGCCGGGTGAAAACTAAAGCAAGTCATGGCACTATCATAGCAAGAACCGACTTTTGTGCCATCGGGATAGTAGGAGCCAAGGGCATGGGCGGCATCTTCGATAATGAGAGCTTCAGGGTCGCTGATCATACGGTTAAGCCTTCCAAGGTCAATCGGTATGCCTCCAAAGTGAACGGGTAAATAAATGGATCGGCCCCTTGTTGATTGAAAAGGTTCCATCTTTTCAAGCAAAGCAAGATCCATATTGGCAGTTTCTCTTTCAATATCAACAAAGATAGGCTCCGCTCCCTCATGCCAGCCGACAGCTAACGTACCAACAAAAGTATTCGGGGTTGTGATGAGACGATCATGACGATTCACATCGATTGCAAATCCTGATGCTGCAAGGGCTGTCGTTCCGCTATTGAAAGCCACTGCATATCTCGCTCCGCAATAATCGGCCACTGATCTTTCAAACTCTTCAACGTCCTTACCCCTGGTAATATAAGGCGAAAACAAGGCTTGCCTTACAGCTTCGGCATCATTTTCATTAATTGATTGTTTTGCGTACGGGAAAGTAAGAGGGTCCATCTTCAACCTAAGAGTTAGCTTAAAAAAATTAACAGTTTATGCAATAAACCTTATGGTCATATCATATTTTTAATTTTTTTCATTTCAACAAAATGACATTTTGTCATTTGGTAAAAATAAAAAAAAGAATATAGATAGCTAAAACCTGAAAAGCTAACAAAAAAAAATTAAAAGATTTAAGTTGAAGGAAAAAAGGTGAGAAAAACCCTTATTTCCGTTAAGTTGTTAGATAGAAAAAGGCATTTTGAGGCTCTATGAAGTCAGAAGTTTTATTGGATTACATGAAAAAAGCGCAGGCACTAGCGATGAATTCCAACCCGGAATTTCTACTTGAACTAGTCGACCGCGAAATGGAAAAATTTGGAGAGGAGCCGTCTCTAAAAGCTTTTTTTCAAGGTGAACATGACTTTTATTCAAAAAAATATAGACAAGCTCTTGAAAAATATCTGGAAGCAAAAGACATTCCTCATTATCAATTCTTTTGTTTTCGCGCTTCAGCCTATCTCTCAAAAGAAATTCAAGAACAGCATAAGGCTTTGACCTATGCCAATAAAGCCAATACTTTGCTTCCGGAAGACTACTTCACCCTTAAAATTTTAAATGCTCTTTATAGCAAAGAAGATAGCTCTAAGGAAGCTTTGCAAGTTCGTGAAAAACTTGCTAAATTAGAAAAAGGCATCATGCCTAATCCTGAAATTTGCAAGTATGGATCCTCCGTTCTCACCGAAGAAGACTTTAATGAACTTTTATCCATCTCGCAGGGTTGTCTGCATGAAGAACTCTTTCAAAATGACCATAATGAGGAAAAGGCCGCACCCCTTTGCGAAAAAAACAATCTGGCTTTTATTAAAGAAACCTCCTTCCAAGGACTTAATAAGCCTGCCACAGACTTTCCTGTTCCCTATACCATTGAAAAACCTTTTTTCCAAAACTTGGATATTGAAATGAAGCTTGATGCTTTTGCTAATCGATATCGCGAACTTTTGGAAGACTATGTCAAAAAAGCAGAAAATAGAAGCGAAATTGCTGACCGAAAATTATTTACATTCAATGTCTGGACGAATGATTCAAAAGATTTACCGCTGCCAAGCCAGCTTGCCAATATTGATGAATTCAAATGCGGATTTTTCTTTCGCTTTAACGGTAAAGGTATAGCTATAAATCCGGGGCACTCCTTCTTGGAATTACTTGAAAAGCGCAACCTTACTATCCTTGACATTGATTCAGTCATTATTACTCATTCAAAACGAGATTTATACCCCGCAGTAACACGCCTCTATGAACTTAACACGCAATTAAATCGTGTTCTTGGAAGAGCCCATCCTATTCACTTTTACTTTAACCGTTCAGCCTTCCAGGAAATGATCCAAATTTTAAAGCCTCAATATCGACAGGAAAAAAGCACGCTTCATTGCCTTGAGCTTTATTTAGACACACCGGACGTTGAAACTATTTCTTTGCATGAGGGCATAAAACTGCATTACTTTCAAATCGCAAACTCACCCTCTTCTTATAATTCCTATGAAGGCATTAATCTTGGCATCAAATTTGAACTGTCTTTAGGGGATGAAACTCGAGTGCTCTCTTATGTTTCAAGCTCGCCATGGACACCGCACCTAGCTGACTACCTTAAAGGAACGGATCTATTACTGCTTGGTTTCGGCACAACTTCTCATGAAGATTTAACCAAAGAAAGGTATAGAGAGGATTGTTTAGGCTATTTTGGCTGTCTTTCCCTATTTGAAGAAGTCCTTCCTTCCCTTTGCATTATTACTGAATTCGATCAAAAAGTGGCAGGTGCAAGACTTGAAATTTGCAAGGCACTTCGTAACGAGCTTTTCGATCAAACTTTTGATTCAACCCTCTTGCTTGCCGATCCCAATCTAGAAATTGATCTTGATGCTCTAACGCTTCGCTGCACGATTACCTCAACTTTTATGAACCCTTCCTTTGTAAAAATTGTACAAGGATCGGATCCTTTTAAACCGCTGCAATTTTTATCACAGGCAAGCTACATATAGATAAGACCTTTTCCAAAGCTAAAACTTTTTTCATAAGAAGCTTAAATAAATAATACCTCTTGTTCATAAGTTTCTTTTTTCAAAAAAAACTTCACACTTGTTTAAAATTTTAATATGAACAATTTCCACAGTTCATCAAATGAAGAATTTTGAAAAAAAAACGTCATTCTAAGCGCTTTAATTTGGGGGTGTTAGGAAGCTAAAAAGCGTGCTTTTAAAAGTAAAAGTCTATAAATAAATCTCTTAAAGATAAGAAAGTTAAAAGAAAGAGTTAAACAAAGAAAGAGAATCTTTTTTGCTTCTTACTTTCAGGCAGTTATCGACAATCACTGAACAAATTATAGACAATTACCTTGCAGCCATTTCAAAGCTCATGATAGATTTTCCGTCATAAAAGATCTAAAACATGTTGTGGAAAGATTGTTTATAAGTCAATACCCAACACTAAATTGCTTTTATATCACTAACTTTAAGTAACTTAAACGTAAATTATCGAGCCTTACTTAAAATTAATGACCCAAGCCTTGAAGAACTTTTTTTATAAGACTATTTAGACCTTCACATGACACATAACTAGACAAGGACATATCACATGTTAGCCACCGACACACGCCAAGCTTGGATCGAATTCTTGGAATTTGTCAAAAAACGTCTTTCACCTACCGCTTTTGGAAATTGGCTTGCTCCCATTCAAGTCATTGAAACAAGCGATGAGTGGCTGCATTTAGAAGTTCCAAACGTGTTTGTTAAGGAATACTTGCTCTCTAATTTTAAGAAGGACCTCTGCTCTTTTGTTCCTGTCGGTAGCGACGGGGAACCGCTCATTCGATTCTCAATTGCCCCCCTCTCTAAATCTCAAGAAAAAAATGTTAAAGTTGAACTGCAGGAAAGCTTATTTACAAGCCAACCGAGCCCTTTTGAAGTTGAGCTTAACCCCAATTATCGTTTTGATAATTTTATTGAAGGCCCAACCAATCAATTTGTAAAATCAGCAGCCATGGGGATTGCAAAGCAGCCGGGGCATTCCTATAATCCGCTTTTTATTCATGGCGGCGTTGGCCTTGGCAAAACCCACATCCTCCACAGCATAGGGCATTTTGCAAGAGAGAAACATAAAAAACTAAAAGTTCAATGCATCACGACAGAACAATTTATTAATGACCTTGTCGATTCTTTAAGAAACAAATCAGTAGACCGCATGAAGCGCTTTTATCGCCAGGATGTGGATGTTTTGCTTGTGGACGATATTCAATTTTTGCAAAACCGCCTGAACTTTGAAGAAGAGTTTTGTAATACTTTTGAAGCTTTAATCAATCAGAAAAAGCAAATTGTCATCACAAGCGATAAGCCGCCTGCCCAGTTAAAATTATCAGAGAGAATGATTGCCCGGATGGAATGGGGCCTTGTCGCTCATATGGGCATTCCGGAACTTGAGACAAGAGTTGCGATTTTACAATATAAAGCTAAACTTAAAGGACTTGACCTTCCAAGCAAGCTTGCCTTTTACATAGCAGAGCACATCTTCAATAACGTGCGCCAATTAGAAGGGGCCGTCAATCGCTTAAGCGCAACAAGCAGGCTTCTGAACCTCAGTTTGACAGAAGAAATTGTGGAGCAAGCTTTAAAAGAAATGTTCCAGCATAACCCCCACAAAAGAATTTCTGTCGAACAAATTTTAAAATCTGTTGCCGCCGTCTTTGAAGTTAAAATAAGCGATTTAAAGGGAACGGTTCGAACAAAAGAAGTCGCCCTCCCTCGACAAGTCGCCATGTATTTGGCTTGTAAACTTATCAATGATTCCTTGCAAATGCTGGGCGTCTCTTTCGGAAAAACTCACTCGACTCTCTTACACGCAAGAAAAACGATTGAAAAAAAACTTGCCGAAGATGAACTGCTAAGAAGACAAGTTGGTATCATTGAAAAAAATATACATATGGATTAGCCTTAATCTAACTATTAAACAAAATTATTTATCCAATTATTAATTGTAATAAAAACAATCATTAATTAATCTTATTGATTTAAAAAAAATTGTAAGGTTAATTAATGGCTTCCTTTGCACAGTTTAAGTCCCGTGAGTATTTGTCTAGAGTTACCTATCATGGAGAGATTCCCTCTATAAAAGAGACTCCGATTGCTATTCTTGGACCTGAAACCCTTCTCCACGTTCTCTCTTTTCTTGATGGCAAGTCTTTGACAAACGCTGCAAAAACTTGCAGGAAATGGCAAGAATTATCAACAGACCCCTCGTTATCTCGCATTTGGGATAATTATGTATTAGAACAATTCAAGAGCCCTTTTTCAACCGGTGGAACAGGAGACCTTTTTGGCCTAGAGCCGAATTGGGGCTTTAATCTTGCCTCTTTAAGGAATTCCTTCGATCTTGAGTCGATTTTGAATGAAAAACCATATACGGATTTAGAAAAACAAATTCGCTCTAGCAACTTTACTTGCATCTCTCAGTTTATCAAACTGCCTTATGAGAATGGATCCTCTTTTCAAGCTTCTTTTTCAACTGATAAACTCTATTTTGCAACGAAAGGTTGTCTTTATATTTTCTCGGATCAACTAAGGGAAAAAGTTTGCTGCGCGAAGCTTGCAGAACCTCTATCTTCTCTTCTTGTCTGCAACGATAAAGTATATATGACATTCTCAAACGGCTATATAAGGATTTATCAAGAAAAAGACCTAAAAAAAATTCAATCTTTTAAGGTATCCCAAGAGCAAAGCTGTTTTCAAAGACCGGTTCAAGACATATTCCTTGCTGTAAACCACGGGGAGTTATTAACTACAACCAAATATGACACAAACCTTAAGATTTCCAATGAAGCTTCAGGCAGACCCATCACGGGTATTCGAATCAGTGCCTTTAAAGAAGAAGTGCGCAGCATTTTATCAAAAAATAATTATATTTATGTCCGCACAAGACAAAATCTTCAAATTTGGGATAGAACTGCCTTAAAAATTAAAGACTTTATCGAGCTTCCTTGCGCCTCTCCTATCAATTTTCTTCATGTCGAAAATGGAAAAATTTATGTTCTACACCAGGAAACAGCTTTAAGCAGCTTAAACCTTGCTGCTTTCAAAAACTCCTTACGCCCTCGAGAAGAATTTGTTGTTCTTGAAAAAAACTCTGAAGATATCCAAAAAAACCCCGTCTTCAAAATCCATAACCGCTCTCTTTACATGGCAGTAGGCAACAATTTAAAAATCTTTGATCTAAAAACCGGGGCAATTGTCCGAGTGATAAAAGATGTGTCAACGGGTTCTAAAATCACTGTGATAGAAATCGCCGGGAATTCTATTTTTTTAGGAGATATGAATGGAAAACTCCAAAAATTGGAATTTGTTGAAAACACATTAGAAGAACAAGCCCCAAGAGAAACAAGAAAAAGAAAAGATGCGCCTGTTTAGATTTTACTTTATCCCTAAAGAAGAAAGTAAGAGAAAAATTTAACACACCTTTGCTATACTTTGAAGCTTTAAGAAAATTTCATACTTAAGTCAAGGTAAAGCATGCCAAAAAAAAATTGGAAAAAAAATGATCGTTTCTTGGACTTTCTTGTCACAAAATCAATGCCTATTGACGAGCTTCAGCTAGAGCTTATTGAACTGACCCATGAACCGACGGGCGCTGAAATCATTCATCTAAAGACAGAGGATCCGGAAAACCTCTTTTGCATCTCTTTTAAAACGATACCGGATACTTCAAACGGGGTGGCTCATATTTTAGAACACACCGTCTTATGCGGCTCTAAAAAATACCCGATCAAAGACCCGTTTTTCTCGATGACAAGAAGAAGCTTAAACACCTTCATGAACGCCTTCACAGGGTCTGATTTCACTTGTTACCCGGCTGCCACGCAAGTAAAAAAAGATTTCTATAATCTATTCGATGTCTATCTTGACGCCGTTTTTTATCCGGAAATTAAAAACTTAAGTTTTCTGCAAGAAGGCATCCGATTAGAATTTAAAGAGCCGGAAAACCCCAATTCACCTCTCGAATATAAAGGGATCGTCTTTAATGAAATGAAAGGCGTTTTAGCATCGCCTGCAGCAAGGCTTCATGAATCTATGATGGCAGCTCTTTTTGATGAGCTGACTTATGGCATAAACTCGGGTGGAGATCCAGCAGTTATTCCATCTCTTTCCCATAAAGAGCTTGTGGCCTTTCATAAAAAATTCTACCACCCGAGCCGATCTTTATTTTTCTTTTATGGCAACTTGCCGCTTGAGGAACATTTAAAATTTTTAAAAGAGCGGGTCTTAGATAAAACTAAAAGATTAGCGCCTCTACCCCCGCTTAAGAAACAAACTCGTTTTAAAAAACCAAAGTATTTGAAAACTTCCTTTCCTTTAGCAAAAGAAGAAAGTGATGAAAAACAAACCTACATTTCCATGGGATGGGTCACAGAATCGATCGAAAACCAGGAAAAATTACTTGCCATCGCGCTTCTTCTTCTCATGATAATGGATAATGATGCCTCCCCTTTAAAAATGGCGCTTTTAAAATCGGGTTTAATTGCTCAAGCCTCTATTTACATGGATAGCGATATCTCAGAAGCCCCCATCGTGTTAACTCTTCAAGGCTGCGAAGCTAAAAACCTCACCAAAATCCGAAAGCTTGTTTTTGATACCCTGAAAAAAATCAGTAAAGAAGGCATCGATAAAGAGCTTATTGAAAATGCCTTCCATCAGCTTGAGTTTCATAGAAGCGAAATTACAGGCGATCAATACCCCTTTGGTTTATCTCTTTTCATGCGCTGCTCGCTTGTCAAACAGCATGGAGCAAACCCTGAAACCTCCCTTCAAATCCATAGCATGATTGACGCCCTAAGAAAATCTTACGATGAAAACCCGAGATTTTTTGAAGATCTTTTAGAAAAATACTTAATTAAGAACCCCCATCATGTGGAAATCTGCATGACTCCTGACAAGGAACTTGCCGATAAAGAGAAAACTGAAGAAGAAAAAAAATTAGAACTCATCAAAGCTAAGCTTCAACCTAAAGAGGTTAAGGCCATCTTGCAAAACAGCATCAAATTAAAGAAATTGCAAGATTCAGAAGAGAGCAAAAATGTCGATTGCCTGCCCAAATTAACTTTAAAAGATGTCCCTAAAAAGATGCAGGACTTCTTGCTTCAGGAAGATAAGAGTTTTAAAGCGCCTCTTTACACCCATTCTTGCTTTACCAATCATATTGTATATGCGGATGTGATTTATCCCCTTCCAAAATTGACTGAAGAGGAACTTTTTCCCTTGAAAGTTTTAGCCTATTTAATTCCTCAACTTGGGTTTAAGGGAAAATCTTATACGGAGACCCTAAAAGAAATTCAGGCCAATACAGGCGGCATTTCTGTAAACCTATCTTTAAATACTCAAGCAGATGACTTTAATGATCTCTCCCCTGTCCTATCCTTTAGCGGGAAAAGCTTATACAGAAAAGCGGATGCTTTTTTCAAATTGCTTGGGGAAATGATCGCATCTTCAGATTTTGAGGACACGGCTCGTATAAAAGAAGCCCTCACTAAGCATTGGACTTCTTTAAAATCTAGATTCAACTCCATGGCCATGCGTTATGCAACAAACCTTGCCATTAGTCCCTTTAGCACTTCTTCTAAAATACAAAACAGCTGGAATGGATTGGAATACTATAAACAGCTTAAAGACTTAATGGAAAACGAGGATGATAAAAAGCTTAACCAATTTATCATGAAACTAAAAGAGCTAAGAAAAAGCATTCTTTCTAATAAACCTGATATTCTTATTGGAGCTGATGCTGAATTCATAAAAAAATTGAAACAATTTCCATTTTTTAAAGAGATCGGGGGCAAGGTTTCTAAGCGTTCGGTCACTAAGTTAACATTAGCTAAGCCGCATAATAAAGCTTTCCCGATAGCCTCGCCTGTCGCCTTTATAGCAAAGGCTATAAAAACAATTCCCTATACTCATGAGGATGCGCCTTATCTTGCCATCGCCTCAAGTCTTTTTGATAATGTCCATCTTCATCAGAAAATCCGTGAAGAAGGGGGCGCTTATGGAGGGGGATCTTCTTGCTATCCGCTTTCCGGCCACTTTGTCTTTACATCCTATAGAGACCCGCATATCGCCAATACCTTAAAAGCCTTTGAGGAAGCGGTAGAACTAATCAGAAAAGGGAAATTTTCAGCAAGAGATCTTGAAGAAGCCAAGCTTGAAAACATCCAAAGTTTAGACGCGCCGATCTCTCCGGGAAGCCGATCCGACGTCGCTTACGGATTCCTGAAAGAAGGCAGAACCTATGAACTTAGAAAAAGATTTAGAGACTCCATCTTGAAAGCCACTAAAAAAGATGTGATAAAAGCTATTGAAAATCATATCGTTAAGAATTTAAAGGAAGCCTCTATTGTAGTTTTTGCAGGGGATGAGCTCATTGAAATGGAAAATACCGCGCTAAAGACAGACGGTAAAAAACCTTTAGAAAAAATGACCTTTTAATTTTCATTCTATCTGAAAGGATGGATCCATTTCTTGGATTCATTCTTTCTTTTTAATCCACTTGCTTTTGCTTTCTTTTCATCTACTTTAAAAAAAATCAACTTGCTATAAGCAAATTAATATTTTTAAAGCAGGGTTAAAAAAGTTATGGATCAAGACCAGATGAAGCTTGTTGAGGAACTTCTTTTCGCAGAAAAAAGAAAACCCGGTTTTGTAAAAAATCTTTATTTTGGCGATTTTCTAAATGAAGCTTTGTTCCCCTTCCCGGAACCTTTATTAGAAGAAATGGAAGCTGCCGAAGACTATCTCTCCCTTTTAAAAAAAACCCTCGATACTCATCTTAACCCTGACCAAGTGGATCGAAAAGCCGATATTCCAAGAGAACTTATCGAAGAGCTTGGAAAAATAGGGCTTCTTGGAGTTTCCGTCCCCAAAAAATATGGGGGGCTTGGAAGGTCGCAGTACACCTATTGTAAAGCTATCGAAGAAGTGGCAAGCCGATGCTCTTCAACTGCCATATTTATAAATGCCCATCAAAGCATAGGTTTAAAAGCGATTTTATTGTTTGGCACCGAGGAACAAAAAAAGAAATGGCTTCCCGATCTTGCAAGCGGTAAAAAAATCGCGGCTTTTTCATTAACTGAACCAAACGCCGGTTCGGATGCAAGCGGGGTTGAAACAAGGGCTGAATATAACCCTGCTAAAAAAACTTATACGATCAATGGAAAAAAGCAATGGACAAGCAACGGTAGTATCGCAAGCGTATTGACTGTGATGGCCAAAACAAAAGTCCCCTCAAAAAATGGCGAGTTTGAAGATAAGGTGACAGCTTTTATTGTCACACCGGACATGCCGGGATTTCATATTAAAGACAAAGCGCTTGAGAAAGTAGGCGTCCGCGGGACCAAGACCACAAATCTTGAATTTATAAATTTGGAAGTGCCCGAAGAAAATATCCTTGGCCCTTTGGGAGGGGGTCTTAAAGTCTGTTTAACCGCCCTTGATTACGGAAGAACTACCTTTGGGGCTATGTGTCTTGGAGCTGCAAAGTTTTGCATGCAAAAAGCGATCTCTCATGCTGTGAATCGCTATCAATTTAAAAGACCCCTCGCTTCTTTTCCCTTAGTTAAGAAAAAAATTGCCGAGATGGCAGCTTTAGTCTATGCGATGGAAGCCTCTCTTTATTTAACAGCAGGCTTCATTGATACAGGCATCCATGACGTTATGCTTGAATCGGCGATCTTAAAAGTTTTCGCAAGCGAATCCCTTTGGCAAATTATCTATGAGACCATGCAAATTTATGGCGGAAGATCTTTCTTTACAGACCAGCCTTTCGAGCGCATGATGCGCGATGCCAGGCTCAATATGATTGGCGAGGGATCAAATGAAGTTTTAAGGGCATTTATTGGAGCTGTCGGCCTAAGGGATGTTGGGATGGAGATGAAAGACTTAAAAGATAAAACTTTAAGCCATCCTTTGAGCGCTGCAAAAGATATTTTCAGCCTTGGCATAGAGCTTGTCGGAGTTTCCAAAGCGCCTGTTGTAGAAGTAAAAAATGAAGCCTTGCAAAGCGAATCAAATCGGCTGGCTCAAAATTTAAAATCATTTTCCGGGGCTGCTAAAAAGGCTTTAATTTATTATCGGGAAGATATTGTTGAAAAGCAGCTTGTCCTAGACCGCCTTGCAACTTGTGCAATCGCCCTATACACAGCTTCTGCCACCTTAAGCAAGTTAGATAAAGAGTCTTTAAGCCGAAAAGACAAAAGCCAAACGGTTGAAACTCCCGACTATTTAGCCGGAAAGTATTATTTGGAGATGGCTAATCAAAAAATACAAGAAAGCCTTCATGGTTTAATTACCCCGCTTGATCCATTATTAGAAAAAGTCTCAGATGAGCTAACAGGGATTTAAACCATGGCGCAAAAGACAAAAGATCCCTTTATGGAATCTCCTTCCCTATTCACTTTGTCAGAAGAAATTTCCATTCAAGAATCTATTCTAAGGGAGGGCGGTGGAAAAAAAGGAAAGGAAAGGCAAAGCAGGCTTGGAAGATTAACCGTTCGTGAACGTCTTGAAATTCTTCTAGACCATCCTGACGCCTTTTTTGAGCTTGGAATATGGGCCGGCTATAAAATGTACCCCGAATATGGAGAGCTTCCGGCAGCAGGGGTTGTCACAGGCATTGGAGAAGTTTGCGGAAGAAATGTCATGGTGATTGCAAATGATGCAACCGTTAAAGCCGGCGCTTTTTTTCCCCAATCGGTTAAAAAGTTGCTTCGCGCACAAAAAATTGCTTTTGATTGCAGACTCCCTATTATCTATCTTGTCGATTCCTCCGGCGTATTTCTGCCTTTGCAAGATGAGATATTCCCGGATGAGGATGACTTTGGAAGAATTTTTAGAAATAATGCTGTCCTTTCAGCCTCAGGCATCCCTCAATTTTCTGCCATAATGGGTAATTGCATCGCAGGGGGGGGCTACCTTCCTGTCCTTTGCGACAAGCTTCTCATGACAGAAGGAAGCGGTCTTTATCTTGCTGGACCGGCTCTTGTAAAAGCTGCCATCGGGCAAATTGTGGATCCGGAAGAGCTTGGCGGCGCAAAAATGCATGCGGAAATAAGCGGTACGGTAGACTTTCTTGAAAAAGACGACTCTTCTTGTCTTTTACGTCTTAGATCTCTTATAGATCTTTTGCCAACGGACCCGGAACCGCTTAGACAAATGTCTTTTGAAGTGGAGCACTACCCTTATACCTTATACGACCTTGTCGGGGGTGAAAACCAAAAAACCTATGATACAAGAAATTTGCTATCTTGCATCATTGATAGAGGCTCCATGCAAGAGTATAAAGCACAATATGGCCCAACTATTGTGACAGCTTTTTGTAAGATAAATGGCAACCCCGTGGGCATTGTCGCCAATCAAAAAAAACATGGCCTGACAGGAAAAGGCGAAATTGAACTTGGAGGTGTTCTCTATGCTGAGAGCGCAGACAAAGCCGCACGTTTTATTTTAGACTGCAATCAAATGAAATTGCCTTTAATTTTTATCCAAGATGTCGTTGGCTTTATGGTCGGTAAAGAAGCTGAGCAGACAGGAATAATTAGAAGCGGGGCGAAGCTTGTGAACGCAGTAAGCAACTCTATTGTACCAAAAATTACTTTGATTGTCGGAAACTCTTTTGGAGCCGGCAATTATGCTCTTTGCGGAAAAGCATACGATCCTAACTTTATTTTTGCATGGCCAAATGCCAAATACGCTGTAATGGGCTCAGAACAAGCTGCTGAAACCCTTATAGAAGTAAGAAAGAAAAGCAAAGAAAGAGAGAATGAAATATTAAGCTCGGATGAAATACAGAAAATTTACGAAGAGTTAAAAAATAGCTATATCGAGCAGATGGACATCCGTTATGGGGCCGCAAGAGGTTGGATTGACAAAATTATAGCCCCTCATGCCACAAGGGATGCCTTAACTAAGGCCTTAATGCTTGTAAAAAGAGCGCCCTTAACGAATAAATCCTTTCATACAGGTGTCTTCCAGGTATAATTATGAAGACCTTACGAATTGCAAATGCTCAAGGTTTTTGGGGAGATGATCCGGAAGCGGCTAAAAATCTTATGCTTCAAGATAAGGGTATCGATTTTATAAATTTAGATTATTTAGCTGAACTATCTCTATCCATTATGGCCATCCAGAAAAAAGAAGGTAAGGGGCCCGGGTATGCTGCAGATTTTCTAGAGGTATTAGTTTCGCTTGCCCCTTTTTGGAACGAAGGCAGAAAATTTAAAGTTATCACAAATGCCGGTGGTTTAAACCCTTTGGGTTGTTTAGAAGCTTGTATCGAAAAGTTAAAGCCCATGTTAAAATTGCCTTTAAAAATCGCATGTCTTACAGGCGATGATGTCTTTAATGAAATAAGCCAAGCTCCAAAGGATTCATTTAAAAATCTTGACAGCGGTAAATCTATCGGGGAGGTTCAAGGAAAACTTCTTTTTGCAAATGCATATATAGGAGCTTTTGAGATGGCCGAAGCCATAAAAAAAGCGGATATTATAATTGCCGGGCGTGCGACAGATCCAAGTTTAACACTTGCTCCTTGCATCGCTTATTTTAATTGGAATAAAGAAGATTATCAAAAACTTGCAGGCGGCACGCTCGCAGGACATGTCATTGAATGCGGCACCCAAGCAACAGGCGGGTTTTCAACGAATTGGCTAAATGTCCCGAACCTTGAGAAAATGGGGTTCCCCATCGCTGAAATTCAAGAAAATGGCGATTTTATCATTACTAAAGCAAAATCAACCGGCGGCGCTGTCACAGTTGAAATTATAAAAGAGCAGCTTCTTTATGAAATTGATAACCCTTACGCTTACCAAAGCCCAGATGTCATTGTTTCTTTTAAAAACTTGCGTGTTAAAGAAGTTGGCTTGAATAAAGTCGCTGTATATGATGCCCTTGGAATAGCGCCGGGAGATAAATATAAAGTCAACGCCGGCTACTTTGACGGCTACCGGATTGAGGCTTCTTTAACGATAAATGGAAAAGACGCTTATATAAAGGCTAAAAAAGTAGGCGAAATTATTCTATCACACCTTAAACATAAGAAAATTGAATTAAAGGATAGCTTTGTCGAATACATAGGAGCCGATCCGTTTTTTTGTAAGAATCCCAAAAATTTAGGCCAAGTCACTCTACGAATAGCCATAAAAACCGAAACTGAAAAAGAAGCCAAAAGATTTTCCAAAGAAATAGCTCCTTTAATTACTTCAGGTCCTCAAGGCATTATAGGCTATGCATCCGGAAGGGCAAAGCCAAGGCCTATTTATGCTTTTTGGCCAACCCTTATTGAAAAAAACAAAGTTCAGTTAAAAACCCATATCAGAGAGGTTTAATGAAAATTGCTCTTTCTGAAATTGCTTATGCAAGAAGCGGTGACAAGGGCTCTCAAGCCAATATTGGACTTATTGCCTATAACGAAAAAGGTTATGCTCTTCTTGAAAAAAAGCTTACCCTTCCCTTGCTGCTTTCCTATTTTTCTCCTTTGAATCCAAACCAAATTATCCGCTACGACCTTCCTAACCTCTTAGCGTTTAATATTATTTTAAAAGGGGTTTTAAAAGGGGGCGCATCTGAGTGCCTATCTCTCGATTCTCAAGGTAAATCACTTGGACAAGCCTTATTAAATCTCGAATTGGAATTAACAGAAGACGAAAGGAAGGAAGCCTCCTCTTACAAGGAAACCAAATGAGTGATGCATTAGTAGAAAAAAAAGTAATTAATGAAAATATAGTAGCTCTTACCTTAAATCGGTCAAGCAAACGAAACGCTTTAAATATTAATCTTTTAGAAGAACTTCATGGACATCTTGCGGATGAGTACGTTCAAAACTTCCGAATCCTTTTTTTATCAGCCGAAGGTCCCATTTTTTCAAGCGGTTTGGATCTTGATGAAGCAACCGATGAGACAAAAATAGAAAAGTCAGCCGCGCTTTTAAACAAGGTGTATCTATCCCTCTATAAACGAAAGCAAATTACAGTTTCTCTATTGCAAGGATCTGCTTTTGCAGGGGGGCTCGGCCTTGCTTTAGCAACTGACTTTATTATTGCAGAAGAGCACTGTCTCTTTGGATTTCCTGAAACAAAGCGCGGTCTTATTCCGGCTCAAATACTGCCTTTATTAACTAAGTTGATTGCTCCAAATTACGTAAAAGAGCTTTTACTTCTCGGAGAAAACATATCAGCAAATAAGGCAAAGCAAATAGGTCTTATTTTTGATGTCGCAAAAGGCCAAGAGCTCTATCAAAGCGGCCTTGCTTTATCTAAAATGATATTGAAAAGCGCTCCAATTGCTTTATCCTCAACCAAAGCGCTTATTCAAGAGGAAAGCGGCGATATTCCAAAAAAGCTTGAAAACAGTCTAAAGGATCATGTAGCCATGCGAAAAAGCGAAGAAGCAAAAGAAGGGTTTAGAGCGTTTATAGAAAAACGCCCCCCCAATTGGGAAAGCTTGCTAACTTGAGCTATCCTCTCGATATTTATTGAGAGAGGCTCTTAGTTTATCCGGGATAGTCATTTTTTTACGTGTTGCAGTATCTAAAGTCACGTGAACCGTCTTTACCGTCCCAACAAGGTTCTCATCTTGATTGTATATTCTATAAACAATTGTAAACGAAGTTTCGCCTATATGCTCGCAAGCAAGTAAAACTTTTAACTCATCACCGACTTTTAGGTGTGCGTAATAATCCGCTTCACAATGAACAATGACAAAAACAAATTTTTCATGATGAAACACTTGGTCAAAATTATACCCCTCGCTTGTAACAAAATCTTCAAGTGCGTCATGAGCAAATCTGAACTGCCTAGCAAAATAAAGTAATCCGGCCATGTCGGTGTCATGCATTCTAACTTTATTTCGGGCTATAAAAAATACCATTTCTTATCCTGCTTTGATCATCTTTTATCTATCATAAATTAGAATAAAATTTCTTCATGGAACTTTTGACCTTTCTAAACCTTTAACTAAGAAGCAAAAACCTAGAACTTGCGTCGGAAATTAAATTCGCCTAAGTTGAAAATGGTAAGTGATTATTTAAAAGTATTAGAGAATCCATGTCTGAAATCCCAACTGTCCGTTTTTTATCTAATGAGGGAGATCTCATTAAAGAGCCTAATATTAAACCTTCTAACGAAGTTTTGATTAGATCTTATAAGGCGATGCTTTTAACTCGTCTTGTGGATGAACGCATGATCGTTTTGCAAAGACAGGGAATGATTTCCTTTGCTCTAAGCTCTTTAGGTGAAGAAGCATGCGCAGTTGCAAGTTGCGCAGCTCTTGATTTTAACGATTGGCTTTACCCGCAATATCGAGAAGCCGGCCTTTTATTTTATCGAGGGTTCTCTGTAAAAGACTATATTCATCATATGTTCTCTGATGGAAAAGATATTATTCTTGGAAGGCAGATGCCTAATCACTTCGGCTCCAAAAATTTAAATGTAGTCACGGTCTCTTCACCCATTGGAACCAAAATTCCCCATGCTGCGGGAGCAGCCTATGGAATGAAAATCCTTAAAGATAAAACCATCGCTGTCTGTTATTTCGGCGAAGGCGCAACCTCAGAAGGTGATTTTCATGCCGGAATAAACTTTGCCGCCGTTAGAAAAGTTCCGGCCATCTTTTTTTGCAGAAATAATGGCTATGCCATTTCAACCCCTGCAAGAGAACAATTTGCCTCGGACGGAATAGCTCCAAAAGGAGTCGGCTATGGGATACCGGCCTACAAAATCGATGGAAACGATTTTTTTGCAATTTTTGAAACGGTTCATAATGCCAGGAAAGATTGTCTATTGGGGAAAGGCCCTTTTCTTATTGAAGCCATGACCTATAGACTCGGGGCTCATTCAACCTCTGATGATCCCACCCGCTATCGATCCGAAGAAGAAGTAAAAAAACATTGGGAAGAATGCCCTTTGAAGAGACTAAGGCTCTATCTTGAAAAGCAAGGTCTTTGGGATAAAGATAAAGAGCAGGAAACAAAAGAGCTTTACCTTAATGAAATAAATGAAGCTATAGAAGAAGCTAAAAAAACAGCGCCTCCTCCTATTGAATCCTTATTTGAGCATGTCTATTTTGAATTACCAAGGCACTTAAAAAAACAACTTCAGGAATGTCTTAGATTCTATAAAAAGGACGCATAAGCGTTATGGCGGAACTAAATATTATCCAAGCTTTAAATGAAACGCTTCACCAAGAATTTGAAAGAGAAAAAAAGCTTTTGACTTTTGGGGAAGATGCCGGCTACTTTGGCGGTGTTTTTCGTGTTACTGAAGGTTTGCAAAAAGCTTTTGGAGAAGAGAGATGCTTTAACACCCCTCTTTCAGAGCAAGGCATTATCGGGTTTGCCATAGGGGTTGCTCAAAAAGGCTTAATTCCGATTGCTGAAATACAATTTGCCGATTACATCTTTCCGGCTTACGATCAGATCGTTAACGAACTTGCTAAAATGCGGTATCGAACTGCCAATCAGTATTCAAGCCATGTCATTATCAGAACGCCCTATGGCGGAGGGATTCATGGAGGGCATTATCACTCTCAGTCGCCTGAAGCGCAGTTTCTTCATACGCCGGGGCTAAATGTCGTTTTTGTATCGGGTCCTTATGATGCCAAAGGGTTATTGACAACCGCCATTGAATCGAATGACCCTGTCTTATTTTTTGAACCTAAACGGTTATATCGAGCCTTGAAACAAGAAGTCCCAAGCGAGCGTTATACTATCCCTTTTGGAAAAGCCGAACTTGCCCGCGTTGGAAAAGATATTACCTTGATTGGCTGGGGAGCTGAACACCACGAAAATATGAAGGCCGCAAACGAATTATATAATGAAAAAAATATTGAAGTGGAAGTTCTAAACCTAAGAACATTGAACCCCCTGGATATAGACTCGATTGTGGCCTCTGTCATTAAAACAGGGCGGGTCGTGGTTTCCCATGAAGCTCCTCTAACTGCCGGGTTTGGAGCTGAACTATCCGCTCTTATCCATGAAAATTGCTTTATTTATTTAAAAGCGCCTTGTAAACGCTGCTGCGGATGGGATACCCCTTTTCCTCACACTTTAGAGAAGGAATACTTGCCGGGAAGCGATCGTATTAAACAAGCTCTCATTGAAACTTTGGAATTTTAAAAAAAAGAACTCTCTTTATGATAAAAACAATTAATCTTCCTGATATTGGAGAGGGTGTGGTTGAAGGAGAAGTCATCTCCTGGCTAAAAAAAGTTGGAGATAAAGTTCTTCAAGATGAACCTGTCGTTACTGTTATGACAGATAAAGCTACGGTTGAATTGCCCTCTCCTTACCCTGGATTTCTTTCCAAAATTTTTGTCGAGGAAGGTGCTATCGCGATTAAGGGTAAGCCTCTCTACAGCATCGAAACAGCTGAAACCCCGGATAGTGAGTTTAAAGAACAAGAAACTTTAAAAAATGCTCCAAAAGAAAAAGTTCAGGTTGCTAAAGATGAACCTAAGGTTTATGCAAGCCAAGAAGGGACTCTTAAAGCAACTCCCGATGTCAGACAAATTGCTAAAGAGCTTGGCATCGATTTAAGGGAAATTCAAGGAACCGGAAAAGAAGAACGCATCACCCTCGACGATTTAAAAAATCATCTCCAGAAAAAGAGAAAGAACCAGGATATATCCTCCTCTAAACTTTCAGATGACAAGCTTGTCCCTCTTCACGGCATCCCAAGACTGATGGCTGAAAAGATGGCTCTTTCAAAAAGAGAAGCCCCTCATTTTTCTTACTTTGAACAAATCGATGCGACAAGACTTTGTCAATTAAAGGATAATTTTAAAAAAGCAGGCTCCAAAGAAAATATCCACATCACCTTTATGCCCTTTATTATAAAAGCAGTCTCTCTATGTTTAAATCTTTTCCCGAATGTCAATAGCACCCTTGATATGGAAACTAAAACATTGAGGGTTCATAAACACCACAACATCGGTATCGCTATATCTACTGACCAAGGTTTGCTTGTTCCTGTTTTGAAAAATGTTGAAACTTTAAGCTTGGAAAAAATTATTCGCTCCTACGATGAGCTTATAAAAAAGGCGAAAGCCAATAAGCTTGAACCCTCTGATTTAAAAGAGTCGACGGTGACTATCAGCAATTTTGGCTCTTTCGGTGGAAGCGGCAGATGGGCAACTCCTGTAATCAATTACCCGGAAGTTGCCATCTTGGCTCTTGCAAAAATTCAAAAACAGCCCATGATTAAACAAGATACTATTGTAATACGAGAGGCTCTAAATATTTCCTGGAGCTTTGATCATAGAGTTGTGGATGGCTTTTTAGCTGCCCATTTTTCTTCAGCTTTTAGAAACTATCTCGAAAATCCGGCTCAGCTAATTTAATGGATGAAATATTCCATAAATTTAGAGACGGGCATCCTAAAAAGTTCTTCCTCTTCTTCAAAAAGATCTAAAATTATGCCGGTTTTATTTTTTGAATAAAATGAAGCAGTATTTTTTTTAAATTTATTGAGGATAAAAGGAACCGACTCTTCCCGTCTAGATTTATGCCCCAATGGAAAATCAAGATGTTCTTCAATGGGGTTAGTTTCACTTTTGAAAGTGATTTTTATAGAGTTTGCGATCGAGCGAAGCTCGGGGTCTAAATATTCTTCGCTGAATTTCTTATTTTCGTAAACTTTCATTTTTTTAATTAACTCTAAAAAAAGCGGTTCATTTCTCTCTGCTTCATCTTCATAATCATCTGCAAGGAGACTTCCTTTCGCAAGACCTACGGCGACCATATATTGCAAGCTATGATCGCGATCGGCCGGATTATGAAAGGGACCCGGTTTATTGATGATGCGATTGGCTGATTCTTGAGTTTGAATCTCTATTTTTTCAATATCGTGAAAGCGGTTTTTGATTTTGGGATGCAATTTTATAGCGCATTCAACAGCCGTTTGAGCATGAAACTCCGCTGGAAATGACACTTTAAAAAGAATATTCTCTGCGATATAAGAACCTAAAGGCCGTCCTAGGGTTATCGGCTTTCCATTAAATAAAACATCTGAAAGACCAAATTTGTGGGAAGATAGCGCCTTTGGATATCCCATTTCCCCTTTTGAGACAAGGTAGGCTAAAAATACGCCTTTACTAGTCGCATCTCCGGCGGCCCAAGATTTTCTTGAACCCGTATTCGGCGCATGTCTATAAGTCCTTAAAGAGCCAACATCGATAAATGCTTGAGAAACAGTTGCCGCGATTTGAGATTCATCTAGCCCAAAAAGAAAGGCCGATAACGCAGAAGATGCCACTTTTACAAGAGCAATATGGTCAAAACCCACCCTGTTATAACTTGTTTCTAGAGCTAACACTCCTTGAATTTCATAAGCTTTGACCATAGCTTTAAGAAGATCTAATACCGTAGGGGCAGCTTTTCGTTTAGGCGATCTTGAAATGAAATCAGATAAAGATAGAAGAGCCCCCAAGTTATCGGATGGATGCCCCCATTCTTTTGCTAAAAAAGTATCATTATAATCCAGCCATCGTATTAAAAGGCCATTTTGAAAAGCAGCGTTGACAGGATCAAGGACGTATTTAGTGCCGATCACACGGCTGCCTTTCGGAACAATAGTTCCTTTGACAATAGGACCTAATAGCTTTGAGCATGCTTTAAATTGATTGGCAAGAAGAGCGCAACCCATAGCATCTAAAAGCGCTAATTTGACAGATTTTAATGCTGTATGGCTAAAATCATGGTCTTTAGCAGTATAAGATGCTATTTCTTTTATGGTGCTATCATACTCTGATAATGGATGCATTAACGCCTCTCAAGCGGAAGCCAATTTTGAGGAGGCGGACCGATGTAATGACTTAAAGGCCGAATCAGTTTATTATTCTTTCTTTGTTCAATAAGATGAGCCGACCAGCCGGAAATTCTTGCCATCACAAACATGGGTGTGTACATCTCTATTGGAATTCCTATGTATCGATATACAAGCGCACTATAAAAATCCAAATTAGGAAATAGTTTCTTTTCCTTCCACATAGTAGCTTCGATTTTTTCAGCAATAGCAAACGTTCTCTCATCACCGGCTTCTTGGCTTAAGCGTTCAGCCCAATCCTTAATAACAGCGGATCTTGGATCTTTGGTCGTATAAACACGATGTCCAAACCCCATGACGAGCTCATGGTTTTTTAGCATAGTTAAAATGCCGGTTTCCGCTTCCGCTTCATTTTTAAATCTAAAGATAAGTTCCATAGCAGATTCATTAGCTCCTCCATGGAGAGGCCCTCTTAAAGCGCCGATTCCACCGCATATAGCAGAATAGAAATCTGACATCGTGCTTGTAATGCTTCTTACAGTAAAAGTAGAGGCATTAAATTCATGTTCTGCGTAGAGGATTAATGAAGTATCTAAAGCTCTTATATGTTCCGGGCTTGCAGGATGGCCTAATATTAATTGCAAGAGATGGCCGGCTAGGCTATTCGCGCTCGTTTGCAGATTAATTCTCTTTCCCGTTTGATGAAGCTTATACCAATATAGAAGCATAGAACCTAAACAGGCAATCAGCCTATCGGGAATTTCAAATTCACCCCTGATCTTTTCTTCCGGCTCAAAATGGCCCATTAACGAACAGCCCGACCTTAAAACATCCATCATGTTGGCATTTTTTGGAATCTGTTCTAAAATAGCTTTTAAACTAACAGGTAAATCCCTGAGCCTTGAAAGTTCTTCTTTATAAGCTAAGAGTTCTTTGGCATTCGGTAAACGACCTCTTAAAATAAGCCATGCCGTTTCTTCAAAAGAGGCGTATTTAGCAAGATCTTCTATCCGGTAGCCGCGGTAAAGCAAGCTCTCTTCTTCCGCTCCGCAAAGGCAAATAGCCGAATCCCCGGCTATAATGCCGGCAAGACCGCCCGTTTTTTTCTTATCTACTGATGCTGTCATGACAAACCTTACTTTAAATAGCTTCTCTTTTCATAATCTTCGTATTCAATTAACTCATAGAATTCTTTTCGAGTTTGCATTTGGTCTACCAAGCTTTCTTGACTCTCATTTTCTTTTAACCATTTCAAGCTTTTTTCAACGGTTTTATTCATTAATCGCATGAGTGTAAGGGGGTATAAAATGGCATCGACTCCGGATTTAGCTAGGTCTTCTTTTTTAAAAAGCGGAGTTTTTCCAAATTCGGTTAAATTGGCCAAAAGAAAGGCGGGACATGCTTTTTTAAAGTCGGAATAAGTTTTAAGATCTCTTGCAGCTTCCAGGAATATCATATCGGCGCCGGACTCTATATAATGCCGGCAACGCAGAACGACGTTTTCAAAAGGCTCAAGATTCAAAGCGTCGGTTCGCGCCACAATAAAAAAATCAGATGAAGCGGACCCTTCTTTCAAAGCTTTTATTTTCTGTCCCATCTCTTTGGAAGAGATGACCTTTTTTCCTTCAAGATGGCCGCATTTTTTTTCAACAATCTGATCTTCTATGTGAACGGCTGCAACTTTTGCTTGAGTCAATTTTTTGGCCACCCGTTCAATAAAAAGAGGTCCACCAAAACCGGTATCGATATCAAGAAGAAGCGGCACGTCAGTGCTATCGGTAATTTTTTCAGCTTGAAAAAGAAATTCTTTAAAATCAAGGATGCCAAGATCCGGAAGCGCATGCAATAGCCCGGATATTAAAGAGCCTGACAAATAAATGGCTTTATAGCCCGCTTTTTCTGCCATGCGGGCAGACAAAGCGTTAGGGACGCCTATAATTTGAAGCGGCCTTTCCATTTTTAAAGCTTTAAGAAAACGTCCGTCTTTTTTTTCCATTCTTATTTTCTCGTAAACTTTTTTTATGTATTAAAATCAATTTTGAATTCAAGGGATGTTTTGCTAAGGTAGCAAGTGGCTTATCTTTTAAAAAACTTTGGTAGGGCTCATGTCTATAAAATTGCCTAACTCGGCTTGCGTGATTGGAGCTTCCGGAAAAATGGGTTCCGGAATTGCCTTTCTGCTTCTTAAATATCTAAATGAAAAAGCGGTAAAGGAAAAGGTTCCGACAAGCTTAATTCTTGTAGATAAAGATGAAGCTCTTTTTCCCAAAACAAAAGAGTACCTCCGCTCGCAAATCAAAAAAGAAGCGGAAAGGCAAATTGTGTATTTACGCACCTTGTATGCAGAAGAAGAATCTTTAATTAGTAATGAAGAGATCATTCAGCATCATGTGCAAGCAGCCTTAGATCGCGTTCGATTTGCCTTAAATTATGATGAAGCTAAAAATGTAACCTTATTCTTTGAAGCCATCTTTGAAGATTTTGAATTAAAGTGTGAGCTATTTAAACAGTTAAATAAAATAGCCTCAAAAGAAGCCTTATTTTTTTCAAACACATCCTCAATCCCGATTTCAAAATTAGCGGAAGCTTCCGGTTTAGAAGGCAGACTTGCCGGGTTTCATTTTTATAACCCCCCTGCTATTCAAAAATTAGTAGAGTTAATTTTACCGGATAACGCAAGCCCGAATCTTAATGAAGTTTGCCTAGAGCTTGCTAGGGTTTTAAACAAAACTGTTGTGTATTCAAAAGATAATCCGGGCTTTATAGGCAATGGCCATTTTATTCCGGAAGTGCTTCTTGGGCTTAAGCTTGCCGATGTCGAAAACCAGCAAGAAGAGTTGATCTATTTTTTAAATCAAGTCACAGAAAAATCTCTTATTCGTCCTATGGGAATCTTTCAGCTTTTAGATTATGTAGGGCTTGATGTCGCCTCTCTTATTATAGAAGTGATGAACCGGTTTGGCGGAGATAAAAAAGCCTTTCCAAAACTTCTAAAAAATTACTTATCCCATTCCATAAAAGGGGGGCAAAACCCGGACGGCTCTCAAAAAGACGGCATTTTTAAATATGAAAAATCCATCCCTGTAAAAATATATTCTTTTAAAACAAAGGGGTATCTGCCAATTGATGAAGCCTTTAAACAAAGAGCGACTCATCTCTACGGAGATCTTTTGAAGGCTCCTTCTTGGAAGGAGCTATCTCAAAATAAAAATAAAGAAGCAGTTTTATCTCCCTATTTTGAAAAGCTTTTAGAAGATGAAAGAAATAGCTCTCTAAAAGCAAAATCTTTTTTAAAACATTCCTATGAAGTTTCAGAAGAACTTGTAAGATCGGGAACCGCACATTCCTTGAAAGATGTTACCAAAGTTCTGCAACTTGGGTTTTACCACCTCTATGGTCCGGATGCCCCTTTTATTAAAGCCTTAGCAAGCCTAAAAGATAAGGAGATCGTAAAATGAGCGCTTTTAGAAAAAAGGTTTATGCAGCTCTTGGGTATAATACAGTATTTATGGGCCCTGGAAGACCGGAATTTAACCCGAATGAAAAAATGAGGGGCTTTGAAGAGTACCTAATTGAGACCGCCAAGGGTTCGCTTCAAGGAAAAAATCTTTCTATCGATGAAGGCATTATCGGCAGTTTTATGTCAGGAAAATTTTTAAATCAAGGCAACTTGCCCGGATTTCTTCCCTTTATGATAGAAAGCTTGCGAGGAAAACCTTGCACAGCTGTTGAAGGCGCTTGCGGAACAGGCGGGAGGGCAATTGCGATGGGTTTAAGAAGCATTCTTTCTGATCTATCCAACACCACCTTTGTGGCAGGTTTTGAGATGCAAAACGGAGTTAAGTCGGTGTATGGCTCAGATATTTTAGCAGGAGCGGCTTACTACAAGCATGAGCGTAAAAGAGGCGATGCTTATTTTTTTCCCGGAATTTTTGATAAAAAAGCGGCACGCTATTTCGAACTCTATGGGGAAAAAAGAGCAAGAGAAGCTATGGCAGAGTGGTATCGTTTAGCTATTCTCTCGGCAAGAGAAAATCCAAAGGCTCAAGAATACTATAACAAAGTGGAAGATCTTATTTCACTTGGACTGACAAAGCCTGATAAAGATAAATTCTTACCAAATTTGAATCCTTTCGATTGTTCCAAAATAAGTGATGGAGCTTCTTCTTTAATTCTTTTTTCAGAAGAAGGCTTGGCAAAAGCCGGCATTCCAAAAACTGAAGCTATTGAAATTGTCTCTATTGGAGAAGCAGAAAATGCCATTACAGAGAAAGCTGAAGAAGAATCCGTATTAGATGCGACTAAGCTTGCCGTAAAAAAAGCGTTAGATAAGGCAAAACTTACAATTAACGATATCGGAGTGCTTGAAATTCATGATTGCTTTACCATAACCGCTCTTTTGGCTTTTGAAGCGATTGGCTTTGCAAAACAAGGCGGCGCTCCTGATTTTATTTTAGAAGGCCATACTAAAACCGGAGGAAAAATACCGACTAATCTATCCGGCGGCCTTATAGGTTTTGGCCATCCAACTGGAGCCACAGGAGTTCGGCAACTGGTAGACTTAGAGCAATTGCTGACTCAAAAAGCTCCAAGAAAAGTGGCTTTTAAATCCCCTTATGGCATGATGATTAGCATGGGCGGCAACGATAAAACCGTCACCTGTTTGATTGTTAAAAGCGCTGAATAATGGTAATGTTTCCAAAAAAAGCATGACAACTTGAGATAAGATATCTATACTTCACTGATTAATTTGGAATGAACAGAATTCAATTCCAAAGATTTTATAAATAGGATTTAAACTTTTCTAAGTATAAAGTTTTTGATTTAGAGCGCCCGCTTGGAAAGTTGTGAGAATTTTTTTTTTAATTCTTTCATTCGAAATCGGGTAAAGGCTATAACAAGACTTTAGTTCGTAAGAAGCGCATAAAAAGCTGGTCTAAGTGCTCTTCTCGTAGAAAATAGTTTTAAACTTTAAGAAATTGTTCAATCATGATCTTAATTAACTTTAGAAGACTGCGGCAAGATTTTCCTTCATCGATCATAAAAGAAGGGCAAAGCTGTTATCATAATAGATTTGTGGAAACCGTCAAAATCGTTGGATTAAACGGCCAAAATATAAAGCTTGCAGCTAGAGTGCAAGGGGCTTTTGAAAATTCTTATGAATGCGAGCTAGAAATAGACCGTCATCAGTCCAATATAGTCGACTCTAATTGCGATTGTCCCTATAACTATGATTGTCAGCATCTTGCAGCCGTCCTCTTTCATCTCGAAGAAAATATTGATGCTATCTTGGTTGATTTTGACAAGAATAACGACCTTAGCAAAAAACAAGATGTCAATGAAGAAGATCGAAAGTCCATTGCAGAAAGAATTCAAAAAGCTAAGAAAAAAGAAATAAAGCGTCTTGATATAGAGCAGCAAAAAGAATTGCTGGATGAATATATTGGCGCTGCCGAAACCCTTGGCCAATCCCCTTTCTTTCTGCCGGATGAAAAATTAGCGGCAGATAAAGCAGAGATGGCTGTTATCTTACTTCCTGAAAGCTTGAATGATAATTTGCGCCCTAAAAAAGTGGAAGTGCAAATGGCGCTTAGATTGCCTTACCGGTCTAAACCTCTTAATATTCCTTGCGTCAAGGATTTTTTTAACTCTTACGAATACCGCGAGCCTTTCTATATCAGCAGCAAACGCTATTTCTTTTCGAAAGAATCTTTCCCTGAATCTGATAGCGCGCTTTTTACCTTGCTTACTAATCTTGTTTCTTTTGTCGAAAAAAATAATGCCGATAAATCCGTTAAAGTAGCAGAACTTACCCTCGAAGATTTAGGAACCTTTCTCTATGAAGTCCAATCTCGTGTTTCTAAAAAAGTAAATGCCAAAAATTCTTTAAAACAAGCGCTTGATCCGGGAGCCATCTACTATAAATCCATGGAAGACAGCCTTGAATTTGCTCCTATGCCGGCTGAAATTATCCTTGAATTAGAATATCTTGAATCACCACAGCCAAAGCTTCTTCTTAACCCATTTTTAGAATTGAATGGCCAGAAAGTGACTTTAGAGCAAGTGATGCTCCTAGAATGTGCTTCTCCCGGTCTTCTTTATGAAAAAACCTATTTCCGATTTGGCGATGGCATTAAAAGACGGCACTTAAAAGATTTAGAAGCCATAAGAAGCGTTACAATTCCGGAGCCTCTATTTGGTTCATTTGTTGAAAATTCTTTGCCGGAGCTCATGCGTTTTGCTGAAGTTCGCGGAAAAGAAAGGATAGAGCATCTTGTGACTCTCCCCTTTGTTGAAGAGCTTATGGCAGAGTGCGATATTAGCTATCTAAATGGTGAACTTGAAGCTTTCCTTCACTTTATTTATGGAAAGCATAAGATTCCTGCGGCTGTTTCAAAATTGGAAGTCGAGCACCTTAGAAACTTTATAACGGCAGAGGGTGTGCTGGCAAGAAATTTAACAGATGAGCAAAAAATCGTCGAAGACCTTTTCCAAGACTTTGTTTACGACGCTTCTGAAGGCTCTTACTCGGCCAAGTCAGAAAAGAAGATCGTCGAATTTATGACCGAGGTGATTCCAAGAAATCAGCACCGTGTTCACTTCCTCTGTCCTGAAAATTTACTTAACCAGTTTATCTATGACGAGACAAGCTTTGAGCTCACCCTCCAAGAATCAAGCCGTATAGATCAATACGAGGTGATTCTAAAAGTCAATGGGGATTTGGAAGGGGTTGGCTTAAATACCCTTTGGGAATGTATAGCGTCTAAAAAAGCTTATCTTGAACTTTCTAAAAAACGTCCCGGCAAGAAAAAGCGTGGAAAAGGGGCCGCTCTTGATAATAAAGGGCCTCATAAAATATTGGTCCTGGATCTTGAGAGAATCACCCCTATTGTCCAGCTTTTTGACGAGATAGGCATTGAAGAGCTTGCTAACAGCTCGCAGCTAAGGCCTCTATGGAGCTTAGCCAGCTTGAATGAAGACCAATTTAAAATGCTTCCGATTAAATTCCATATGTCGGAAAGGCTGAAAGAAATTCAAGAGCAGATGCTCGGCGTTAAAGAAGTTAAAGTCCGAGGGGTTCCAAAAGAGATTAAAGCCGATCTTAAAGGCTATCAAATTGAAGGCGCTTCTTGGCTCGAAAGACTTCGTCTTATGCACCTTAACGGTATTTTAGCAGATGACATGGGTCTTGGAAAAACAGTCCAAGCCATATCCGCTCTTACCCAACATAAAAAAGACAACCCAAACTCTGTTTCCTTGGTGGTATGTCCTACCTCTCTTGTCTACAATTGGAAAGAAGAGCTAAGCAAATTTAACCCTGAGTTAAAAGTCCTTGTGGTGGATGGCATTCCAAACCACAGAAAAAAACTTATCGATTCTCTTGAAGACTATGACATCATCGTTACCTCCTATAGCCTTCTTCAAAAAGATATCGAGTCCTACAGCAAATTCAATTTCGGTTATGCTATCTTAGATGAAGCGCAGCACATTAAGAATAGAGGCACAAGAAATGCCCGTTCCGTTAAAACGATTCAGTCTTCCCATAAGCTTATCTTAACAGGCACACCGATTGAAAATTCGCTTGAAGAGCTTTGGAGCTTATTTGACTTCCTGATGCCGGGGCTATTAAGCACCTACGATCGTTTTGTTGAAAAATACATTAGAAGCCCAAGCCAGGAGAAGGGCAATAATATCGAAAAGCTTAGACAAAAAGTATCTCCTTTCATACTAAGACGTATGAAAAAAGATGTGCTTTCAGAGCTTCCTGAGGTCTCTGAGATCATTTACTATTGCAGCTTATCCGATGCCCAAAAAGAGCTTTATAAATCTTACGCTGAATCTGCAAGACGCGAGCTTTCCCAACTTGTTCAAAAAGAAGGTTTTGACAAAGTTCAAATCCATGTGTTAGCGACCTTAACAAGACTAAAGCAGATCTGCTGCCACCCCGCTATTTTTGCTAAGGAAACGCCTGAGGAAAACGATTCGGCAAAATACGAAATGCTAATAGACCTTCTTCATAACCTGACAGAAGGGCGCCATAAGACGGTTGTGTTTAGCCAATACACCCGCATGTTAAATATTATAAGCCGCGACCTTAAGAAAAAAGGCATCCCTTTTGAGTACCTAGACGGTTCCTCTAAAAATCGTCTTGATATAGTCAATCGTTTCAATAACGATGAAAATATCCCTATTTTCTTAGTGTCTTTAAAGGCAGGCGGCGTCGGTTTAAACCTTGTGGGCGCAGATACCGTTATCCACTACGACATGTGGTGGAATCCGGCTGTTGAAAACCAAGCGACCGATCGAGTCCATCGTATCGGCCAGAAAAACTCGGTCTCGGCTTACAAGCTAATTACTCTCAATACCATTGAAGAGAAGATCCTTGAAATGCAAAACCGAAAACGGGGCCTTGTCAAGAAGGTGGTTTCGACAGATGAGGAAGCCATCTCTAAACTTACTTGGGAAGAGGTTCTTGAGCTTCTTCAAACTTAAGTCTAGCCTAAGTTCCTTTGAGATTGAGGGTTTAATTTTTGTTTAAAACATTCATTAAACTTCATGAAATAAAGCGTATGAGTAAAATCATCGACAGCGTCTAAGATTAAGCTTATAGCAAGATCCTTGTTCCCAGGGCTTTTCCAAGTCATTGTCACCATGGCCAAACTCAACCAGTCATTGCCTAAACCTGAGCTTGTAATCGATGCGATCAATTACAAGTAAGATGGCATTGGAAATATTCCGATGAGCGTGATTCTTTTAATTATTAAAACAGTATTCGGAATACCACTTTCAACGCCCGTGCCTAAGCAGGGGTATAACATTCCTGATAGATGGGGTCCTAAATATTTAATTTAAAACAGCAAACTTCCGTCATGCGAGCTAGCCATAATCAAATAGAGAAGGTCTTAACTAAGGCTCTCAAGGTAGTTGTTTAATAAACTGTTTCCATTCTTCAATTTTTTGAACAACTTCTAAAGTCTGGTTGAGACATATTCAGCATTCTGTATTTATCTGGGTTTTGGTTAAACTCCCTTTGATATATTGCTAATAGATTGTGCATATTTTAGATGATATTCTTGAAAAGCCTCTTCTGTCTGAAGCAATATAGTTAAATGATCCTTCCAAGATTTATACTCAGCTATTTTTTCTTCAGATAATTCTTGAACCAATTGTTGGATTTTTTCTATAGCAATACAAATTGCAAACCCCACGATTGCTACTCAACTCTACAGTCAAACCAAAAGGAGGGTTTAAGCGATTTAAACAACTTATTTCCTCATTAATTTTTTCCCAATTGATAGACTCTTTTGCTAAACCCAAAGAGAAAAAAACTAAAAAATAAAATAATTATTATTTGTATCTTCATTTATTTCCCCAAGTAAAAAAACAACAACGATATATTTTTTAATAAATAAATCAATTTTAATAACAAGTTCTATTGCGCTGGTTTTTATTTGAAATATACTGATTAAAATTAGTAAAAAATAATATTAACTTGATATTAAGAAATTATTTTTGTTTGCGTAAAAGATAAAATTGTGTTTTTATCTTGCGTGTTCCAAAAAACCAAGGATGGAAACAATGAATGGTGATTTAACTTTATCTCGATCTACAACTAATCTCTCCCAAGATTGTGATAATTCCGAAATATCCTTCAACTATTAATTTTTGGGGGGCAACCCCCTTTGGAGCCTCATGTCTTATTGTAATTTGCCTCAAAATAATATATACCCAAGCTCTCCTCAAAATCTTTTATTATCTGCGCTGGAAGGAGCTATGATCGAATTTCATGCAGAAGTCGAAAAAAGTCTAAAAGAATTGGAAAAAGAATTCGAAGAATCAGACAAAGATCAAGATGAGATAAACATAAATTTAAAGGAGATAAACAAAGATTTAGAGGAGTTAAAAAAAGGACAAGATAAATTAGCTAAAAAAACCGAAGGTATGAAGGACGAATTAGATCTTTTAAAAAACGGGACAAATTCACCACCGCCCAGGGATCTTGAAAAAGAGAGAATCACTAAATTACAAGGTGCGAAAAACAAGGCCATAATTTATGCCGCTGCTTTGATTACCTGCATCGTAATTAATATTATTTTCTGTGTCTTAGCACCCTTGACCACAGCGCTTTCATCGTTGGTTGTTTTTGCTGGAATAGATTATTTTTTAGGATCAAGCATGGTTAGAGAAATTAGAGAGTACAATAACTTGAAGAAAAAATAAGACACGGACGAGTAATTGGCTAGTGAATCTCTTAAAGATTTCTTTCATCAAATGGAAGAATGAGGCCTACGAAAAGATGCTTATACTTATTTGACTTTCTCAAAAATAAAGGCGTTGCTTTTGATGAATTTTGAGCAGACAGAAAAAGCAATAAAAAATTCATGAAGATATGGGGTAAAGCAGAATCTCAGGCTTTGGAGAATGTAAAAAATGCCCTACGCAAAAAGAGCCTACCAAGATCTAAATAGCCGAATACAAAGAATCCGATGTTTTTCAAAACCAAGATCCCTAAAAAGTGATGCGTGATTTAGAAAATACAGCAGGCAAAGCTTGAGCTTTTTGAGATGGCTCCTGCAGTAACGAGAATGTTCAAGCCATATCGGCTCTGACCCAACATAAAAAAGACAATCCTAACTCTGTTTCATTGGTGGTATGTCCTACCTCTCTTGTCTATAACTGGAAAGAAGAGTTAATTGAAGAGAAGATCCTTGAAATGCAAAACCGCAAGCGAGGCCTTGTCAAGAAGGTGGTTTCGAGAGATGAAGAAGCGATCTCTAAACTTACTTGGGAAAAGGTTCTTGAGCTTCTTCAAACTTAAGTCTAGCCTAAGTTCCTTTGACATTGACGGTAATGACGCCCTTAAAGTCTAGAAAAGCAGACTTTACTTTTTTTAAACCGTAAATGACGGCTGAACGCTCTTCGGACTCATAGGTGATGCAAATAGCGCATCTTCCCCTATATTTTCTTACCGTATTTGCGATTACTTGCGCTTTAGCGAAAAAAGCTAGAGATTGAACTTGTTGACTAGGCTCCATATACAGTCCTTTGTTTCTACCAAACCTCTAAATCCTTTTTAACAGCAAAAAGAATTTTGGATTAGCAAGAACTATAAGGCACTTCTCCTTTTTCGAGTAGATTAATAAGATAAAAGCCCTTCAGCTAAACTTTCATGATGTTGAGCGATATCATCGCCATTTTGAGCTGTATAATAAAAGTTCTTATCTTTTAATTGGATTCTACATAATTGGTTTTTCCAATCGGCTAAATTAGTGCAAACCCATGGCTTTTTTTTATCATTTAAAATGTTGATGCTATAATCCAAGTTATTAGCGTTAAAATTATCCCCAAACATTTTTCTAACTAAATCATCGTCCTTAAATTTCTCTGCTAGATCTATGGTAAGTTTAACAATGGTTTCTTTAGCTTTCTCAAAAGCTATGGGGCCATGATAATTTGCTTCTATGTGCAACTTGTCGAAAAACTTGTCTTCTACTCCATAAAAAAAGCACACCCTACATAATTCATCCCCATAGTACAAAAGATACTTTCTGAATATAGGTTTATACGTAGCCCAAGGGACTGCATATTATCCATATTCAAATCCACAGACCAAATTTTATTAGAATTAAAGCCTTGACCTAACAAAATTGAAAGAAAGATAAATAAAAAATTAATAGAATTTGATAATTTCATTTTTCCTGATTTTTTAATTATTTAGACAACATTTAAAAATGTTGTCCATTGAGAAAAGGATGCTTACTAAGTCTTCACAATATTGGACAGAACTTTCTTCGTTTTGGGCATGATAAAGAATTTCTTTGTCCTTTAATTTCAGATAGCAAATCCCCTTTTCCCATTTATCTAAATCTTCACAAATCCAAGGAAGATTCTTTTGGTTCAAAATTAGGATGCTATGTTCAATGCAATTTACATCAAAGTTAGAGCCGAAGACTTTTTTTAAAGATTCTTTACCATGTAAAAAATCGACTAAATCAAGCGTCGATTTAATCATAATTTCTTTAGCGGTTTCAAGTGTTATGGGGCCGAAGAAGAACGATTCGACTAATAATTTCGGTTTAGCACCATTGTTTTTGTCGATAATAAAAACGGAGTTTTCGTAGTTTAAATTATACTATTCAACCATCAAATCGTAGTATTCATCCATACTTTTATTAAAAATTTCGTTAAATTCTGGATCTTGCATGAACTCTAAGCAATTAAGATTATAGGTTAAAACGATGGTAATAAAGCACAAAACTTTTCTAAGAAAATAGAAATAAACTTTCATTTTTATCTCTTTAGCTTGGAACGGATACAATTTTCAGTAAGGCTGGATTAATCTCTAATGATGAAGTGGGGTCATTATAGTCCTGTGTTAGAAAACGGCGTATTTCCATTTTTTCAAATTCGTATTCAGGAAGATCTGGAAACTTAGCAAAAGCAATATAGACAAGCCCTAGATTCTGAAAGCTATAATGAGCAATTTGATAAATAGAAAGTTTAGTGCCCTTATCAATTTTTCCAATCAATTCCATTTTGGGAAGATTCTCTCTTGGACTTAACTGTAAAAATTTCTCTTCGGTATTAAGGTAAACAAAAGCATCAACCCTTAATTCCATTGGTTTTAAAGCAAAATCCTGAAACTCCTTTTGATCAATAAGATTCTCAAACGGATCAACCCTAAAAGCAACCATGGCCTTCTTAAAGCCGAAAACCACAATTGGAAGGAAGAAACCAATGTTTATTAAATAAAAAAGAGTTTTATTAGATAATGTTTTTTTCATGATTTTAACTATTTTCGATTAATTCAAAGTTCAATCTCTTCGATAACTTTTTTTTCAAACCCATCATAATCTTCCGCAAAAAAGTATACTTTATTCTTTTGAAGACTTACATCTTGTATTTGATTTTCCCAATCTTCAATGTCTTGACAAACCCAAGCATGTTTTTTCTTATTATTAAAAAAAATGGTGTAAACAATTTTTCCTTCAATATCATTCGGAACATACGAGCTTAATTTGGAATCATTTTTAAGCTTTTTTGCAAAATCGCGAACACCTTCTAAAAGCATTTTCTTAGCAAGATCTTTGTTACAAGGTCCTTGCCATTTCATGGAAATCATAGCATAATTTAATACTTCATTATCCCAACCACTTCCATAACCACTGAACTGCAAGCCATACTTTGCAAACATTTCTTTAGAATGCTCTTCTCTTACTCTATATAAGTCATCGCAAGGAACATCATTGTAATTTAAATAATCATTGTTATTGCAATAACCAGCGAAGGAAGAGAAAAAAAATAATATGTAATAAAGTATATTATAAAAAAGGCACATTCTATCTTTTTACCTTCTAAATATTGGAAGCCAATTAAGGCGCTTCATTAACTTGAGATTGATTCGTCAGACAAAGAAAGTAATTCTGGATTAATCGTTAGCTTCGTATCTGGATCATTATAGTCCTGTATAAGAAAACGGCGAATTTCCATTTTTTCAAGATCGTATTCAGGAAGATTAGGAAATTTTGCAAATGCAATAAATATGATACCAAACCGATGAGTGTGTTTATAATTAATCGCATCAATGATAAGCTCAGTGCCTTTATCAATTTTTCCAATAAGCTGTTTTAATTTTAAGTCATCCCTTGGACTTAATTCCAAAAAATCCTGACTGGTATCCAAATACACATAAGCATCTGCATTTAAGCGCATTTTTTTTAAGGCAAATTCCTGAAACTCCTCTCGTTGAATTAAGTTTTCAGAAACTATAGGCGCCTGTATTGGGGTGAAACTTTTAATTCCAAACAATACTATCGGGATAATATAAAGAAGGTTTATGAAATAAAAAAGTGCCTTATTTGAAATGTATTTACTCATTCTTCTAAGTTGTCCAACGTTTCTATTTTTTCTGAAAAACTAATCCTAGAATCGAATTCAATTCCTTCCGCTGCATATAGTATTTCGCCCTTTTGAAGCCTGACCATATCAAGCTGGTTCTTCCAATCATTCAAATCATGACAAACCCAAAAGCCTTTCTTTTTATTTTTAAAAAAAATGGCATAGCTGATGTTTTTATAATCAATATTTTTATCTATAAAAATTGATTTTAAAATTGGTTCTTCTAAAAGTCTTTTAAGAAGATCTCTAGAGGCCTCTAAAACCATTTTCCTCGCATAAGATATGTCTTTCGGTCCAAAAATTCTCATGCTTACAGAAACAGCGGAAACACCACCATTTCGGTTTTTCTAAAAGTCTTTTAAGAAGATCTCTAGAGGTCTCTAAAACAATTTTCCTCGCATAAGATAGTCTTTCGGTCCAAGAATTTTCATGTCTACAGAAACAGCGAAAACACCACCATCACCATTATACGTGCAATAACTAGATTTGACAAAACCATACTTTTCAAACATAATCTGAGAATGCACCTCTACTATTTTATCTAAAATGGCAAGTTCTTCTCTCTTCTTTACAGACGCTGCGCGACAAGCAAACAAAGAAATAGCTACTAATAAGAAGCTTATTTTCCAAAAATATCTCGCTTGTATCCAAATACACATAGTCATCTACATTTAAACACGGTTTTTTTAAACTAATTCCTAAAACCCTCTCGTTACATTAACTCTTCAAAAAATTCAGACGGGAAAATGAAATAACGTTTTCAATTCCAAAACAATACTATCGGGATAATATAAAGAAGTTTATGAAATAAAAAAGTGCCTTATTTGAAATGTATTTACTCATTCTTCTAAGTTGTCCAACGATTCTATTTTTTCAGAAAAACTAATTCTAGAATTGGATTCAACTCCTTCCGCTATATAAAGTATTTCCCCATCTCTAAGCCTAACCATATAAAGCTGATTCTTCCACTCCCTTAAGTCGTGACAAACCCAATGATCTCTTTTTTTATTTTTAAAAAAAATGGCATAACTAATGTTTTTATAATCAATTTTTTTGTCTACAAAAATTTTAAAATTGGTTCTTCTAAAAGTCTTTTAAGAAGATCTCTAGAGGTCTCTAAAACAATTTTCCTCGCATAAGATAGTCTTTCGGTCCAAGAATTTTCATGTCTACAGAAACAGCGAAAACACCACCATCACCATTATACGTGCAATAACTAGATTTGACAAAACCATGCTTTTCAACATGGTTTGAGAATGCTCCTCTACTATTTTATCTAGAAGGACACATTCTTCTCTTTTTTTTTATAGTCGTATCTCGACAAGCCGTTAGAGAAACCGCTAATAGCAATAATAATAAGCTTATTTTCCAAAAATTTCTCGCTTGTATCCCTACAATACTTGGAATAATGTAAAGTAATTTACGAAATAAAAAAACGCCTAGTTGAAATTTACTCATTCTTTATTCTTCTAAATAGTCCAGCGTGTCGATTTTTTCAGTAAAACTATTCCCAGAATCAAATTCAACTCCTTTAGCCGTATATAATAATTCTCCATTTCTAAGCCTCACCATATTAAGCTGATTCTTCCAGTCCTTTAAGTCATGACAAACCCATTGATCTCTTTTTTTACTTTTAAATAAAATATTATAGCTAACAGCATTTAGATTTATTTTTTTATCTACAAAAACTTGTTGTAAAATTGGCTCTTTCAAAAGCCTAGACAAAAGATCCTTAGATGCTTCTAAAATCAACTTCTTTGCATAATTAATATCTTTAGGGCCTAAAATCTCCATTCCTACATTAACTGCCGTAATCCCACAATCTCCATTGAAAGTATAGTAACTCCATTTGCTCAAACCATACTTTGCAAACATAGCCTGGGAATGTTCCGCTACGATTCTATCTAAAATGAATAATTCTTCTTTTCTTTTTACATCATTCCTATGACAGGCAAAAAGAGAGAAAATAATTAATAACTGGCTTATCTTCCAAAAATATCTTGACATGCGTCTTGTTGCTTCTTCCTATAACCCTCAGAATTAATAAAATGATCATACATTAATGAAGACGGCCCTCCATAACTATAACCAGTGGGTGTAGTATTTGTCTTTATACTCCATCCCCAGATAGGATACCCTACTTTTGGAACAGGGTCATTGTCATTTTCATAATTTTCAACACTTCCAAAAATGCCTGTATTAGGAATTGGCTGTAAGGCACCAAAGGATCTAATATGTGAAGCTTTTTTTACATGTGAAGGAATAAGATGTTGCCCAGCCATAAATTGGGCAGCGCCTCTACTATGGGGCGAAATCATTAATGTTGCAGGCTTTCCTCCATTAGCTTTTGTTTGCTCGTTATATATTTTGGTAATTGCCCTTGCAGTTTCTTTTGCATGAGGTAACGCAAAGCCACATAACATAAGATTAGCTTTAAAAATATCTTGAGCAAATCCTTCTGTTTCTGAAAATATCATGTAAGTAGCAACCTTAGAATCTTTAAAAAATTTTTCTCCCCACTCTCTAACAGATTTTTCATCAGTTAATATACCTGTTATTCCAATTGTGGCAAACCCAGGTGGTCCATCTCCGATTTTGATGACTTTTAGAGAATGTCCGTAAGATTTAGAAGTATCTGAATTTCCTTGTAAACTGCGGCCAAAATTTTCTATTTTAGCTCTTGCTGTAAAGATCCCATTTAAATAAGGACTATCTGCACACAATAGTGTATGATGCGCTAATCCCTCGATTGCATATCCTGCCGCATGTTTCGCCATACCACCAGCACGTTGAGCAGTATGTTTCACCATACTTGATAATTCACCTGTTTGTACCATATTAAAAAAGGCGTATTCTTCAGCAGTTTCCTCCGACATGAAGCCGAAATGGTCGATTAGGACTAGGGGACGGTTTTGAACATAAGCATAGAGGTTAGGACCGTCGCAATCACCGAGAGGGTCTTTTGTAATCCAACGACCGTCGATAGGGTCATAGTACCTTCTTCCGAAGAATATAAGACCTGTTTCTTCATCCAGCCGTTTACTTGCAAATCCCCAAGGCATCTTAAGAGAAGATTTATTTATTTGGTTGCCGAAGGCCGAATAGCGAGAAAATTTTTCAACTTCACCGGTTTTAATATTTATCAAGCAAGAGATACAACCATTATGATCATGGATGGGGGCGTAAGCTTTACCAAATAACTCAATAGAAACACTCGCCCGATTTTCAGAGGGTGAAGTCGGAATTAAGACACGCAAAGATATGAATTCATTATTTTGATTAAGCGCGCCGATCTCACGATCATGCCAATAAAGGTATTTTTCCTGAGCTAGGATATTCCCCTCAAAGTCTGTGACTTTTTTTTGCAGCCTTCTATTGCTGGCATCATAAGCGTATTCTGCTTGACAGCTAGAATCCGAATAAAAGGTAAGCCTTCCAAGAGCATCATAAGTAAATTTTTTATAGAAATCATCGGTTTTGATCGAAATCAAATGACCGTCAAGATCATATCCATACTTATAGTTTGGCTTTTCAACGATTTGATTAAGATCATTGACCTCAATTTTCTCTCCATCTTTTTCGAGTCGATTAAAAAAGCTATCATAAGTGTAGTTATGCTCAAAAGCTCCTTTTTCGCTTTTTAGCTGATATATATCATCGTAGGTAAAATAATCCGAAAACTTCTCTTGATTTTCAAAAATATTTCTTGAAACAAGGTTTCCCACATCATCATACTCATGGATCACTTCTTTCCAATCTTTTGTCTCAATGCTTGTAATACGACCTAGCACATCAAATTTTTGATCTATAGTTCCGGCATTTCCGGGTAATCTCGCTTTTAATAGCCTAGAGGAAGCATCATAGGCCTCGCAAGAATAAAAGTAAGGGTTTTCGGACTCTCTTTTAACGGCATTAAGCCGGCCTCCCTTATAATCAAAATAAATGGAAGTGCTGTCAGGTAACAATACTTCTTTTGTTTGACCTAAAGAATCGTAATCAAATTTTATCTCAAGATCATTGCCTAGCTTTTCTTCAATGAGAAAATTTCTAGCATCAAAGGATTTGATCGTTTGGTTTTGGTTTTTGTTATCTTGTACAAGAATTAAATTATCTAAAACATCGTAAGTATATTGATAATCTATGGTTTGATCTGAGGATTGCAGCCTTTCAAGCCGGCCTAAAACATTCATAGTTATAATTTAAGGTTATTCCGCTAGGCTTTATGACTACGGACTTTTGGCCAAGTGAGTTGTATTCCACACGAGTTACTTTGGCCTCTTCGGAATTCGAAGCTTCAACAACTTTTATAATATTGCCTGAAATATCAAATTCTTTCTCAAGGACGACTTTTTTTAAGTTATTTTCCTCAATAACTTTAACCCTTTGCCCATTCCCATTGTAATAAAAAGTTGATTTATGAAGAAGTTTTCCAATTGGGCTCATTTTTTCAATAATAAAATCATGGCCAAGAGCATCTTTTTCAATAATAGTTTTAAGCCCCATGGGATCGATAGTTGTTGTTTTAAGAACAAGTTGGCCTAGGGTATTTCGAAAACCATACTCATAATCTGTTCTAGTAACTTTTCCTTCCGGGTCAATAATCGCTACAATGTCCCCTCGCTTATTATATACGGTTTCATTCACCTCAGGTCCATTTTCACCATAGGTAATGGTATGCGTTTTTCTGTTAGCCTGATCGTAAATGAAGGAAGCTCTATGATTGAGATTTCCATTTAAATCCTCTACCCTTTCTTCAATCACACGATTAAGTGAATCATATTCTTTAATTGAAACGACCGCATCGCTATCACTTGTATAAGTAATTGTTTTATAAAGGCGGCTTAAAGTGTCATATTCGTAGCATTCTTTAAAATTAAGTTTTCTTTTGCAAGAAAGCCTTCCTGCAAAATCATAGTCAAAAGTAGTCTCTATTCCCATTTCATCTGTTTCTGAAATAACATCAAAAGCAGAATAAGTTTTTGAAGTTTCCTTAAGAAGTTCCTCCTTACTATTATAAAGTGAGACTTTGAGGGGCCTTTCTTGATAATCACTTTCTATAACGGTTTTATTTCCTAATCGATCAATAGATTCTTTAACCGAACCATTATGATGATAGACCACAGTTTCTGTAGTCCCATCAGGATACTTTTTATAATAAGGCGCTTTTCTTGAAGTATAGGAAGCTATGGTTTCGCCCCCTAAAGGATCTACAGTTTTTGTGACACAATCCAAAACATCATACTCATAGGTGCTTGTAGGTCTAAAGCTTCCCCCGTTTCCATCTTGAATCTCGGGCAACTCTTGCTTGATCACACGACCTAAATCGTCATACGTGTAATTAATTTTATTTCCAAAAAGATCCGTCTCTGAAATCATTTGCCCGGCTAAATCATAATGATAGCTTTTTGCCAAGCTAAGGTCACCATCGAAAAACTCTTCTTCCTTAATAAGACGATTGCAAAAATCATATTCATTTCTCTTATAATACCCATCTAACGCTCCCCTTTCTTTTATGATATTGCCATTTCCATCAAACTCTCTCTCAACAAAACTCCCTAAAGGGCCTTCCTCTTTAATAAGATTACCTTTTTTGTCGTAAGTAAACCTTTGTGAAATCGCTAAAGTATTAGTTTGATCATAAATATCTTTACGAACTAAAAGGCCGTCGCCTTCATAAATGTTGTGAACTTTGCTCAACATGATCTCTTGATTATTTGCATAATCAAAAGCAGTTGTGTAAACCTCAAGCGGCAATCCATGGGGATAGCTCCAAGTAGGCACTATGGTTTTTGTAATTTTTCTTGTTACACGAGTCTGATCTTCTCTATCATATCCAATCCCATCATCACAAATTTCTTTAATCAAGACCGCATTATGATCATATTCGTAAAAAGCCCTTGATTTGATTTCATTATCAGCAATCATGAGCTTTTTTGTGCAAAGAGTGGTCTCAGGAAGGTATTGATATTGATAGAGTCTCTTGCCGTTATCTTCTTCGATAAGATTGTTAAGCCCATCTATAGAGTATTTGAAGGTTTCACTATAAGCTTCACACCCTAAGTCAACGGGTATATTATTTGATCCTATGATAACGTTATCGAAATCGGAACCGCTTAAATTTCCAAATAAAGTGGCTCTTGTGATATTGCCAACATTATCATACAGGTATTGATTTAAATATTTAAGCTTTCCGGAGGCATCAGAAACGCCGCTTCCAATTAAATGACCTTCCGAATAAAAAGTTCCGGCGCCAGCCCATAGGATGTGCTCAGTTCGATAAAGCTTAGCACAATGCCTTTGATTTTCCCCTTGAAAATATTCAATTTTCTCAAGTCTTGACTTATTGTATCGATACAAGCGTTTACGTTTTAAAGCGTCAAAAACTTCTGTAAAACCTTTTTCTTTGATGTCGGTATTGGGGTACCCTTTATACAAAAAAGAAAATGCGGTAAGAGGCTCTCCCATCGGTCCAAGAGGTTTTTGAGTTTCAATGACTCTTGAATAACGAGAATCATTCAAATCAGGAATAGAAGCGCTAACAGATCTATCAGAAGAAACATTTTCCCCTACTTCATAATACTTTATTTTAACAAATCTATTTTCAGGGAGGCTCTTTTCTTTAATGCGGACAACATGCTTCCCCCATGGTGCAAGGTATCTTTCATGTTCATAGGAAATATCAGGCCCATTGTCTCTTTCAACCTTGCAAAGAAAAGGGCAATGATTACCGGCATTTTTAATAGATTTAAAATGCCATGTTACCGTTTTTCCGCTTGGTGTTTTAATTTCAGTTTTACTTTTCTCAACGTTTATAGAAAGAGAGCATAAAGGCTGATTGAATTTGTTTCTTAATACAATAGAGTTTAGTAAAAACCTTTTATCATAAAGATAAAGGTATTTTAGGGTATTTGCCTTATCGATTCCCCAAAGATATAGTTTCTTATCAGGTCCCGTGTAAAAATATTTGTCTCCATTGGCTCTTCGATAAGTTAACTTTTTATCGTTAAACTCAAGATCGCAAACATCATTATTGAGATTGGATTTAGCAGAAGGCAAACCTTGGGCGCAGTTAGTCATTCCTCTTTTCCATTGGGATTTGTCGATTCTTACTCTATCGAGATTCGTTGGAGTATTTCTCTCTTTAGAGTCATAATTTAAAATGGAACTTGAATTTCTTATTTGAATCCCTGTGTATTTGTTAACCTTATCTATCTCAGCAAAGCTGCCATGATTAAAGCTCCAGCCATTACAGAGCGATTGCATAAAATAATCAGAGCTAGTGTAGCTTCTTGAAAGGGTAAATAGTTCAGAGCTTGGAAGGGCAAGATCCGTTTCAAAATCAACAAAATCTCCTGAAATAACATTCACGCATCCATCGACAACGGAAGTTGGCAACCCTTGAGAATCAATAAGGGATTTTTCATGGGTGTATTCTTTTTCTGTGATGGAAAAAACGTTTGTAAAAGAGCAAATAAAAAATAGGAAATTGAGAAATAGAAAAGGGACTCGCATAGCTTACACTAATTTTTGGGTTGGGAATAAAAAATAAGCTATGCTTTTTACTAAAAAATGTTTTTGATTTTCAACAAAAATTTAAATTAAAAAATAAAGTTGGCTAAAAAACAACATAATTTAAAATATATTTATAACAAAAATCAAACTGAGCAAATAACTCATTTAATTTTCAACCTAAGTTATTAGCTTTAAATAGGCTAACTGCAATAAATGGCTAGTGTTGTTTTTTTGATACAATCCTTCCCTGGAAGAAAAGTCTCTACTCTGACATCATAAGGCATTTCAAGAGAATCGTTAACCATGAAACGCTTTTTGCTATCTGATTTATATTAAAGAGGGAAAGTATGGAAAACAAAGGCGGCGCTCCAGCCAGCATCAGCTCAAATCTAAATACCATGGCCAGGGGAGCCTTTGGCAAACTGACCCGTTTTCGAGGCGTTTTCTCAAACGACATCGGCATCGATCTTGGGACAGCCAACACGCTTGTTTTTGTTAGAGGGAAAGGCATTGTCCTTGCAGAACCGTCTGTTGTGGCGGTCGATTCTCAAACAAACGAAGTGTTAGCCGTTGGCCATAAAGCAAAAGCTATGCTTGGTAGAACCCCTCAAAAAATCCACGCCGTCCGCCCCATGAAAGATGGGGTTATTGCCGATTTTGAAATTGCGGAAGGCATGCTAAAAGCTCTAATAAAAAGGGTGACCCCCTCAAGAAGCCTTTTCAGACCCAAAATTTTAATTGCTGTTCCTTCTGGGATCACAGGCGTTGAAAAAAGAGCGGTTGAAGATTCAGCGCTCCATGCCGGCGCTCAAGAAGTGATCCTTATTGAAGAGCCAATGGCAGCAGCCATTGGTGTTGATCTCCCCGTTCATGAGCCGGCCGCCAATTTTATCATCGACATCGGCGGCGGAACAACCGAAATTGCCATCATATGCTTAGGCGGCATTGTCGAATCAAGATCCTTAAGAATAGCAGGCGATGAGTTTGATGATTGCATCATGAACTACATGCGCCGAACCTACAACTTAATGATCGGCCCGAGAACGGCTGAAGAAATCAAAATGACGATAGGCTCAGCCTACCCCCTCGGCAGCAATGAGCTTGAAATGGAAGTAAGAGGGCGCGATCAAGTGGCCGGCTTGCCTGTCACCAAGCGAATCAATTCTGTCGAAATTAGAGAATGCCTTGCAGAACCGATTCAACAAATTATTGAAGCTATCAAGCTTACTCTTGAAAAATGCCCTCCTGAACTTGCAGCAGACCTTGTCGAGCGAGGAATGGTAGTTTGCGGCGGCGGCGCTTTAATTAAAGGGCTTGATAAAGCACTTATTAAAGAAACAGGACTTCCTGTCACAATAGCTAGCAACCCCCTTCTAGCTGTCTGTCTCGGCACCGGAAAAGCTTTGGATTATATCGATAAATTCCGTCGCAGGAAGATATTCTAAACCCTCTTCTTTAAAAATTGAATTTTAAGGAAAAAAGCGATTCATGACCAAGACGACATTCGAAAATTGGACCGAAAACCGCGCTTTAATCAATTGGATTAGAAAATGCCGCGACCTTTGCAAACCGGACAACGTATGGTTTTGCGATGGCTCGAAGGAAGAAGCTCAAGAACTTGTTTCTAAAATGCTAAAGTCGGGAACCCTTACCAAATTAAATGAGACGGCAAGGCCGAAAAGTTATCTTGCCAGATCAACGCCAGAAGATGTCGCGCGGGTTGAAGAGAGAACCTTTATTTGTTCGGAAAAAAAAGAAGATGCCGGTCCGACAAACCATTGGGCTGATCCCGCTGAAATGAAAACAAAATTGGATTCTTTATTCCAAGGGTGTATGGAAGGAAGAACCATGTATGTCATTCCTTTTAGTATGGGACCTCTTGGATCTCCCTTATCTCAAATAGGCGTTCAAATCACCGATTCCCCTTATGTTGTTGCGAGTATGCGCATCATGACGCGAATGGGAAAAAAAATAATTCAGCTTTTGGGCCCAAACGGCTCTTTTGTCCCATGCCTCCACTCTGTCGGAATGCCTTTGAAAAAGGGAATGAAAGACGTGCCTTGGCCTTGCAATACAAATGAACGCTATATTTGCCATTTTCCTAAAACTAAGGAAATTGCTTCTTTTGGCAGCGGCTATGGGGGCAATGCGCTTCTTGGAAAGAAATGCTTTGCTTTAAGAATTGCTTCTGTCATGGCAAAAGAAGAGGGTTGGCTTGCTGAGCACATGCTTATTTTGGGGATCACAAACCCTGAAGGCAAAAAAAAGTATATGGCAGCAGCTTTTCCAAGCGCTTGCGGTAAAACGAATTTAGCGATGATGACCCCTACCCTTCCGGGTTGGAAAGTAGAGACAGTAGGCGATGATATCGCCTGGATGCGCTTTGGGAAAGACGGGAGGCTTTATGCCATCAATCCGGAAGCCGGATTTTTTGGCGTCGCTCCCGGAACGTCTGAAAAATCAAATCCCAATGCCATGAAAACGATTGCTAAAAATACGATTTTCACAAATGTCGCCCTTACAGACAAGGGGGATGTCTGGTGGGAAGGAATGACAGAGAAGCCGCCGAGTCATCTTATTGATTGGGAAGGACGAGATTGGACTCCAAAAAGCGAAGGACCGGCAGCACACCCTAATTCAAGATTTACGACATCCGCCTCTGAATGTCCGGTCATTGACCCTAACTGGGAAAGCCCTCAAGGGGTGCCCATCTCAGCCATTATTTTTGGAGGCAGAAGATCAAGCACCATTCCGCTTGTTATGAAAGCCCTCTCATGGGAGCACGGTGTCTTTTTTGGAGCAAGCTTATCCTCTGAGATGACAGCCGCTCAAGAAGGAACTATTGGAAAACTAAGACATGACCCCTTTGCTATGCTCCCCTTTACCGGTTATAATATGGGAGATTATTTCCAACATTGGCTGGATATTGGCAATAAGCATGATAAAGATAAGCTTCCCCAAATCTTTCTTGTGAATTGGTTTAGAAAAGGAAAAGAGGGTTCCCTATTATGGCCGGGTTATGGTGAAAACTCAAGAGTGTTAAAGTGGATTTTTGAATGTTGCGATGGCGCACCTATAACTGCAAAAACAGCTGCCGGCTATTTACCGAAAAAGCGCACTTTGGATACTTCAGGCTTAAACCTTAAAAAGGAAGCCGATGAGCTCTTTAAAATAAATAAAGCGGATTGGCTTGAAGAAGTAGAAGAATTAAAACAGTACTTTACCTTATTCGACCCAAGGTTTCCGGAAAGCTTAAATCAAGAGCTTCTAAAGCTTGAAAAGCGGCTGAAAACGTCAAGCTCCCAAAAGGCAAAAACAAATGCTAATGAAGACATTTTTTAAAGGAAGCTAGATTTAATGAAAAAAGAGCTTCTGCAAAAAATTAAAAGATTGAGGAAAGCTCTTCTCATAAGCTGCTTTTTAAATATTGTTTTAGGGATGGTCAGTCTTTTTTTTGCTTACAAGCAAGAAAATGCGAATGCTCTAAAACCTTTTCATATCACAACAAGGCTTCTAACCAATAAGATCCTTCCTGAAGAAAATAGCCTTGGACAAAAGCTTGCCTCTCTCAAAGAGAAAAATTTCGAGGACTTGGTTTTAGCCTTAAAAGATATTACACTTATTCAAGATGGCTATAGGGAAAGAGATTTTGCACTGGCTTGTCTTGTGAAATTTCATTTTTTTAATATAGAGAAAGCCTTTTCAAGCCTTTCTTTCCCAAAGCAAAGAAGAAAAGTAATCTTTTATGATAAATCCTTAAAGAAAAATGAGATCCTCCTTTATCCCGACATTGAAGAGGCCCATTTCGAAAAAGCCTTGACTTTTGCTGAAATTGAAAAATGGCCTTTTACCTCACTTGGGCTATTTCAAAAATTGAAAGAAGAAAAAATTCAAGACCCGTCTCTGCTCTATGCCTTTCAGCTCACTACCGAATTTAAAACCATGGAAAGGCTTTTTCAAGAGGTCGCCGATAAAGTCAAGCTTACTGAATTAATCGACATCATAACCTCCGGTAAATGGTTAGATTTTCTTTCAAAAATTGATATGATCAATAAAGCGGATTTCACTTTAATTGAACTTCGCAGGAGGTTTTTGCTTGATTACATCCATAATCAGTCGGTAACCGCAGCAGAAGTATTTTTAAAAATAGACATGGAGCAAGCGGTAAAAAAAATTAGCGATAAGGACGCATTAACGATTCTTAAAATCTTAGATAAACGCTCTGCTATTTCTGCAAAATACGCTTTAAGTATGCTTGTCAGCCCAAGAAGCGATGATATTTGGATGGAAGCGGCAAGGCGGCTTTATCAATTTTCTTATGAAACCATTCCAACCGTTTTAAAAAAGAAAGAAGTCTTGGCCAGGTTTGTCCCCCATCTTTTGAAAAATAAGGAAATTGATTTCTCAAAAAGCACTCTTTCTTCTAAAGAAAGCGAATTAAAGAAAAAGCTCTTCTCTAAAGCGCCTATTGAACCCTCAAACGAAAGGGCTAAACCTAAATCCGCCTCTCTTAGTCTTCTAAAAGCTAAGGAAAAAGAAGCTCCCAAATCAAGAAAAGCTTACCTTGTTCAGGAAGGGGATTCTCTTTGGAAGATAAGCCGTCGCTTTGGGGTGGATATCAATGAAATCAAAAAATTAAATCATCTTGAAAGTGATTTTTTAAAGCCGGACACGCTAATTTCTTTGCCTTAGGTTCCAACTAAGTGCCCTGTCATTCTTTCTTTAGAAAACTCGATAGAAAGAAGCTTGGAGACGCCCTTCTCTTCCATCGATACCCCAAAGATTCTATTGCAAATCGCCATGGTTCGCTTGTTATGCGTAATAATAATAAACTGGCTTCTGTCGGTAAATTGTAAAACGACGTTTAAAAATCGCTCAACGTTGGTATCATCTAAAGGCGCATCAATCTCATCTAAAATGCAAAAAGGCGATGGCTTCACTTCAAATAAAGAAAATAGAAGAGCCATAGCTGTTAAACACTTTTCACCGCCGGATAAAAGGTTGATGGAACGCATTTTTTTGCCAGGCGGCTTCGCGATAATTTCAATACCGGCTTGAAGGATATCTTCAGATTCAATGAGCTCAAGATCCGCTTCCCCCCCAACAAAAAGAATTTGAAAGTTCTTTCTAAAATTCTCTCTTATCTTATCAAAGGTTTCCTTAAAAATTGAGCGGCTTTTAGAATCAAGCTCGGAAATAATGGCGAGAAGCTCATTTTTGGAAACCGTTAAATCTTCAATCTGATTTCCGAAAAACTGACCTCTTTCTTTTTGCTTTTCAAACTCTTCAATGGAGCTCATATTGACGCCTTGCGACTCTACTTCAAGTTCCTTTCTTAACTCTCTAAGAGACCTTTCTATACTATCAAGAGAGCCTGACAGGGAAATTGGGGCTTCATCTATTTGATCTTTCTCCATTTGGAAGCGAGTGCTTAGTTCATTCTCACAAGACCTAACATCCGTTTCAACTTCAGCTTTTTGAATAGCTATTCTGCTTGCTTCCTGTTCAATGGATTTGGATTTTTCAAGAGTTTGTTTTAAATTCTCTTCCTTCTCTTTAATCTCGCGCTTTTTCTCTTCGCAAACCTCCCCTAATTTATGGCATTCATCCAAGGCCTGCATTAAACTATCTTCAACCGATTTTAAGCTTTGCTCAAAATCTTCCGATTTATGGCTAAAGCGCTCTAACCACTCTTCACTTGCGCTCATTTCATCAAGAAGGATTTTCTTTTCTTTTTCAGAAGCGTTTTCTTTAGCTTTAATAAGCTCAACTTCATGGAGAGCTTTTTTTAGATAGTCGACACTCTCATCTAAAAGAGCTGTCATTTCAACAACTTCTTGGCGGATAAGTTTTGCTTTCTGCTCATTTTCCTGAAGCTCTTCATGGCACTCTTGCGCTCTTTTTTCTAAATCCATTCGTTTTAAAGAAGCGGCTTCATGATCTTTTTTAAGTAGCAGGATTCTTTCATGATGCTGCTTTAGAGCGGCTTTACTTAATGCGGATTCCTCTAAGAGAAGCTTCAATTCTTTCTGGTTGTTAGTAAGATCGCTAAGAGTATTTTGTAAAAAAAAGTTTTCTTCAACAAGACGCATTTCAGCTTTTCTTATGGTCTTATCAAGCTCAAGTCTTTTTTCATGCGTCTCATATTTCTTCTCTTCAAGCATCTTTAAAGTGGAGGCAAGCTCTTTTTTCTTTAAGGATACTTGCGCTTGCTTATCCTCAAGCTCCTTGATTTCAGCCTCCCTTAAAATGGGGTTCCCTTCCGTGGCTTTTCCAATGAAAACTACCTTCTTTTGGTCGATTCCGATTTCATTATTGATAAGGGCTTCAGAGCCGGGGTTATTTTCAATAAACCGAAGCCCCTCTTCAAGGCTGTCAAAGGCAAATACATTTTGAAGAAATAGCTTTTCGAAATAATCTCCCTCATCCTCATAAAGAACGCGATTTGCTGCTGTTATTTTTTGAGAAGGATTTGTTTTTTTCGATTCTTCATCAAAAACAAGAAAAGAAAATTCGGCAAGATTTTCCTTTTCAATCCATTTTAAAACATGTTCTAAATGGCTTTTTTCTACCACTAAAACGGATTGATACGGCTTTAAAAAATGATGAAGGCTCTCTAGTTTTTCTTTTTTTAATTTAAATCTTTCAAAAAGAGGGGAAATTTTATTGTAGAAAGGACTTTTGGGGTTCTTCGACTCTTCCATTAATTTTTTGCTAGCCGATGAAAACCCGACTAATTCCGCTTTTAGTTTAAGAAGAGATGAAATACGAGCTTCGATTTCAAAAAGCATTTTGTCGCATTTTCGCTCTTCGTCATCTATCTTTAATAGTTCTTCAGCGATTTCTTTGTGTTTTTCCTCAAGATCAAGAAAAAATTCTTTTTTTATGTCTATTTCTTCGACGAGATTTTTTACTGATTTTTGATAGGTGCATTTCTTCTCTTCATAAGTTAGAAGATTATTTTGAAGCTCTTTTTCACGATTGTCTATTTCCTTAAGCCTCTCGCTTAAACCTTCTTCTTTAACCTGCAAGCTTCTTAAATCAGATTCAATGCTTTTTTCTCTCTCCAGCTCTTTTAAATTTTCATGAGTTGAAATATGCAGCTTTTCCCTTAGGACTTCTAATTTTTCCTCGGATTCTTTAAAGCGGTTTCTCTCTTTGTTTAGCAAAGCTGTTTTCTCTTCGACATGGGCTTGAGAAAGGGTTATTTTTTTCTTTAGCTGCCCTTCTTGCGCTTTAAGCTCAAGCTGCTCTAATTGCATCGTTTCAAGTTTTTGCTTCCAGATGGAGATTTTGGATTTTGTCTCTTTTAATCTCTCTTCATTGGATTTTTGCTCGCGGCATCTTATTTCTTTTTCGCTTCTGACTTGGTAGACTTTTTCATTTGATTTTTGAAACTGCTTTAAAAGGGTTTCCAATAGCTCTTTTTCTGAAAAAAGAGCCTCGTCAAGTTTTGCTTTAGCAAGTTCTCCCTCTTCATAAGTTTTTTTAAGTTTATTTTCTTCACTTAAAAGTTTTTCAAGCTTATCTTTGGAACGCTTTCTTTTAAATAGAAGGAGATCGATTTCAGATTGCTGAAGCTTTTTCTTTTTTTCCTGATAAGAAACCGCGATGGCCACCTGTTTACCCAAGTGATCGATCTGTTTTTCAATTTCCCTATGAATATCGTTAGCTCTTAATAAATTTTGATCTAGGCCCTCAAGTTTCCTTAAGGCTTCTTTTTTTCGCTCCAAAAACCTTAAAATTCCGGCAGCCTCTTCAAAAATAGCCCTTCTTTCATTTGGGGTGTACTGAATAACCTGATCGATCTTCCCTTGTTCAAAAATGGAAAATGCGCTTTTTCCAATGCCTGTATCCAAAAATAGGTTTACAACATCTTTCATGCGCACTTGCTGCTTATTGATAAAGTATTCGGTTTCACCGTTTCTATGGCAGCGTCTTGCTATTTCGATTTCATTGTATTCGGTTTTAAGAAGCTGATCCGCATCTTTAAAAGAAAGGGTGACCTCGGCAAAGTTTAATGGCTTTCGAGTGTCGGTCCCGGCAAAAATGACATCTTCCATTTTTTTGCCTCGGAGCGACCTTGCAGAGGTTTCCCCTAAAACCCATCTAAACGCGTCCAAAATATTAGATTTTCCACATCCATTCGGACCTACAATTCCCGTAATGCCCTCATGAAAATCGAGAGATACTTTATCAGCAAAAGATTTAAACCCGTGTATTTTTATTTTTTTTAAGCGCAAAGGATGGTTCTCCGGAAAAAATAAATTAAGGATCTCTATGATATTTTTTTCAAAAATTAAAATCACGAGAACTCTTAAATTTAAGAAGCTTTATTCAATTTCTTAAACCTCCTTTGCTAAAAACGAAGTAACTTCCTATATCCTAAGGCTTTAAAGTCAAATCACGACTTTTTTGTTAATTAAACTTTTTAATTACTGTTTATGAATCCAGCTTTATTTAGAGCTTTATGGGCAGCTTTTAAACAGCTTGCAGAAGAAGGGTAGCCCGCGTTATAATTCGATTTCAAAAATTTTAAGTTTTTTACCTTTAACGGACGCTTTCCATGCTAGACATCAAATTAATTCGCAGCAATCCAAGTGAAATCGAGCGGAAATTACAGACAAAAGACCCGTCAATTTCCCTTGAACCCTTACTTAAGTTAGATCAACTTCTTAGAGAAAAGAAAACAAAAGCTGAAGAGCTAAAAGCACACCGAAATGAGTTTTCAAAGAAAATTGGCGAGCTTAAAAGACAAGGACAAGAGGTCAAAGAACTTATGGACAAAGTTTCCTCCATCTCAGAGGAAGCCCATAAGTTAGACCAGGAACTCGCCATTCTTGAAAAAGAATTTATGGATCAGCTTTCAAGGCTTCCCAATCTTCCTATGGATGACATCAAAATTTCTGAGGATCCAAAAGACAACGTTGTGATTAAAGAATGGGGACAAAAAAGAGCCTTCTCTTTTCCCTTTAAAAATCACCTTGAACTAAACGAAAAGCTTGGGCTTTTTGATTTCCAACGAAGCGCTAAAATATCAGGAGCGGGTTGGCCGGCCTATAAAAACTTGGGCGCAAGACTTGAATGGGCGCTTATCAATTACATGATTGAAACTCATGTAAAAAATGGTTTTACTTTATGGATGCCACCCTTACTTGTAAAAGAAGAAACTGTCTTTGGATCGGGCCAGCTTCCCAAATTTGAAAATCAGCAATTTAAACTCCATGATGAAGATTTTAAACTCTACCTGATACCGACTGCTGAAGTGGCTTTAAATGGTCTTCATGCAGATGAAATCATCCCAAGCGAAGAGCTTCCTCTTCGATATACAGCCTATACCCCTTGTTTTAGAAGAGAAGCAGGAGCTGCCGGAAAACAAGAGCGCGGGCTTATCAGGATGCACCAGTTCAATAAAGTTGAAATGTTCTGTTTTACAAAACCTGAAGATAGCAACGCTTGTTTTGATGAGATGCTAGCAAGCGCAGAAAAAATCCTTCAAGGCCTTGGCATCCACTATAGAAACACGCTTCTTGTAACAGGAGATATGTCTTTTGCCGCAGCAAGAACTGTTGATGTGGAAGTTTTTCTTCCCGGCCAAGACCGCTATTATGAAGTCTCCTCGGTTTCAAACTGCACAGACTATCAAGCAAGAAGATCTCAAACACGTTTCAGAAAAGGGAATGAAAAGCCGGAACTTGTCCATACTTTAAATGGCTCAGGGCTTGCTACAAGCCGTCTTATGGTGGCTCTTTTAGAGAATAACCAAAATGAAGACGGCTCTATTACCATCCCTGAAGTTTTGAGAAAATATCTAGGCGGCCTTGAAAAAATCGAGCCGTAGCCTTAAAAACAAATCAGTAATGCCTAAGGTGGACAATGAAAAGCAATCCAAGCGCTAATGAAAATGATCTTTTAGATTTTATTTCTAAATGCCCTACCCCATGGCATACGGTTTCTCTCTCTTCAAACCTTCTCAAAAAAGAGGGTTTTAAAGAGCTCAAAGAAGAGGAAAGCTGGCAAGGAATAAGGAAAGAAAAGAAATTTTTTATTGCAAGGGATGGATCTTCTCTTGCAGGTTTCATTTTGCCAAAAGGCGAGATCAAAAGTTTGAAAATAGCTCTTGCCCATACCGACAGCCCGGGCCTTAAATTAAAGCCTCATCCTGAAATTCAATCAGGCGGACTTTATTTACTTTCTTCTGAAGTTTACGGCTCTCCTCTTTTGACCTCTTGGCTTAACCGGGACCTCTGCCTCGCCGGAAGGGTCTTTGTTGAAGCTAAGGGCGGCCGCATTGAATCCCACCTATTGCATTTAGAAGAGTACCCTCTTGTCATCCCGCAACTTGCCATCCATCTTGATCGGGAAAGTAAAGAAAAAGGGCTGACCTTAAATCCGCAAAACCATCTTTTGGCAGTAGCTTCCCTTTTACATGAGAGTCATGAAAGCTCTTTCATGAAAATGATAGAGTCTAAAGTTAAAGCCCCTATTTTAAGCTTCGATCTTTTTCTTGTTCCCCTTGAACGCCCCCGTCTTGCCGGCATCAATAAAGAATTTATATCCGCGCCAAGGTTTGACAACCTGGGGAGCGTCCAAGCCATTCTTGAAAGTTTTCGAAAAGAATCCCAAGATGGTAATGGGGTTTTAAAGGCCTTCTTTTTTTGGAATCATGAAGAAGTAGGTTCACTTTCATCAGAAGGTGCCGAATCCACCTTCTTTCAAGACACCCTTGAGAGAATTGCAGAATCCCTCGGACTTACAAAATCAAACCTTTTGCAAATTTATAGAAATTCTTACGCACTTTCGGTAGACCAAGCTCATGCTACACACCCGGCTTTTCCTGAAAGATGCGAGCTCCAGCATCCTGTTCGCTTAGGTGAAGGCATTGTATTAAAAAATAATTCCCAAAAAAAATACGCTACCAATGCTTTTACATCAGCTATTGCAAAAACCCTCTTAAAAAATGAACATCTTCCCTTCCAGGATTTTGTTATGCGAAATGATATGCCCTGTGGTGGCACCGTGGGTTCTATATTTGCTGCAAAATCCGGAATTGCAACCTTGGATATCGGATGTCCAATGCTTTCTATGCATAGCATAAGAGAGCTTGGCTGCATGAAAGACCAGCTTACTTTAATTTCTTTTATGAAAGCCTTTTTTAGCAAACAATTACCAATTGTTTCTTCTAAATAAACTTTATTAAGTTTTCTTATTAATAAATAATTTAATTATTGACTCTAAACGATATTAAATTTAATGTATTTACTTAATAAATAAATTAAATTTTGATTATGTCTACATATTCTGTTTCTTCTGCCCATCAATCTCTTTCCCGAATTAGTTCAATTTTTCAAAGTCCTGAATTTAATAAAGTTTCTGACGAGGAGAAAGAAAAAATCGCGATTCCTTTTCTTAAAGAGATCCAGACTGTTATCAAACAATCAGCGCTCCTTAGCCGGGAAGAAAAAATTAAACGAGTCGAATATCTTGAGAAGCTCTTCAAACAGATCTCTATAAGCCCTGCTTTGAAACGATTAGCAGGCAACTTTAATCAGCCGAAATCACTAATTTTTAAAATTAAAAACCTTTGGGGCATTCATTTAAAGCAATTGCTTGGGGAACTTGATGAGAAAGCGGAGCTTTCCTTAAAAAAAGGCCTTAAACTAATTAAAAGCTGTTTTGTTTATGCTGCAACACAAGAAAAAGAAGAAGACAGAAGGCCCCTTTTTGAAAAGGGTATTTATCTTCTCAATCAACTTCTTCAAAGAGAAAATCGTTTTTTCTTAGCCCCCCTCCAGGTGGTTAAAAAAATTTCGTTTCTTTCTGAAACTTTCTTGTCCGATGAGACAAACCCTCTATTGATTCATTTGAAAGTGGTGGAAGAAGATAACAAAAAAACAAACCAACTCTGCCACACCCTAGTTTTAAGGGCAACGAGCCATTTTTTTGATTGCGTATTATGCAACCTTTTTTACAAGGATGAATCTCCCTATGAGGTCGATTACAAAGATTTTAAATCCTTTTATGACCTTGCCCTTCATGGCAAAACTGAGCTTGCTTCAAAAAACTTCCAAGAAATGGCTCAGCTTCTAAGCTTTCTTTTTCGCATTGGCTCGAAACAAAAGCTTCAAAAGCTTTGCATTGAAAAAATTAATGCTTCTCAAAACTTCTTTACTCTTTACTTTTGCCGTAACCTGATAGGAGTCGCATTTAAAAATGGCGAGCCTACATCGCTTCTTCAATTTCTTTCTGAAAATAAGATTATTTTTCAAGAAATTGGAGAAATCGATATCACTGCTTTCAACTCATTGAAAGAGCTAGAATTTAAAAAAATAGCCGAATTTTTTCCAAAAGCGGTTCACTTAAAACTTAAGTTCGATGCCGGTTTTATCCATTCAATTTGGAATGATTTAAAAACTCAACTCTTTAATTTTAGAGAATTTTCAATTGAGTTTTGCTCTCAAGAAGAATCTACCCTAGAATTACTAAGGAAAGCCTATTTAGGCTTTGATAAATCCCATTTTCCAGAAGTATCCTTTCACTTAAAAGGACTTAAATATCTTTCACATTCATCTCTTATGCAAATAGGGCAAGCTTCGGGTGAAAGTATTTTTTCAGCTAATTTCGAAGGGTCTAATTTAAAAGATCACGAAATGAAAGAAGCGCTCGCTTTATTTAAAAATCTTAAAGATCTCACCCTTGCTAAATGCATCTCAATGGGTACTGAATCGATCGGAGCCATTAAGAACCACTTAAGGAAGTTACAAAAGCTCTCTTTAGAAGCACCGGGAAGCTATAAACTTAATGATCAGGACCTTATCTCCATTCTTGAAACCAACCCGTCGATTGTAGAATTGAATCTTAATTGGCAGACAAATATTACTTCTGTTTCTCTTTTTAAAATTGCCGAGACCTTGCATGATCTAATCTCGCTTGATATAAGACACCTTTCTAGAGTGAATCTGGATTCTATTCTTGAGGTGGCTCTCAATTGCAAAAGCCTAACCCAGATTCTCATGGATTTTTGCGCACCCACCAATGCCACGTCAAAAAATGAAGTAGCTAAATTTGAAACTTATCTTACAATTATTGCAAAGCAACAAAAATTAAAGCGCCTCTCTTTCGTCGGAATTTTAAATAGATGTTATCAATTTAGTGCAGCTTTATTGCAGGAAATTTCCGAAGCTCGAAAAGAGCGTTTAGATATGGAAATTTTACCGGACTATCTTGGCAAAACAGAGAATGAGAGAAAAATTCGCGCGCTCCAATATCCAAAAATCATTTTTAGCAGCTCGGCACTAATATTCAGTAAACATAAAGTCTAAAAGAAAAAGAGATAGGCGAAAACTTCAAGAGTTTGCCTATCCCTTAAGTTATTGAAGCGGTTGATTAACGGCCCTTACCCCTGAGGATATTTCTTCCATAGCGCCGGATAGAGCTTGCCACATGCTGGTCAAATCACCCGGATCGGGCATGCTTGCTACATACTTTAGAAGAGTTTCAGAAAAATCAACTCGTTTGTCCGGCGGTAAAGTATCCAGAACGCTTCTCATAGCCTGAAGCAACTCTTTTCTTTTATCGTCAGGTACGCCGACTCCATTTAATAAATCCCTCAATTCACTTTCTTGCAAAGTTCCCCCTTCAACATGAATGAAAAGGGCAATAGCATTTGCAAGGGCAAACAATTTCGCGTAAACAACAGCATCGGCCAGTTGTTCGGCGGTAAAGTTTTGAGCTCCCGGAATACGTGTTTGAATTAAATGAGCTAGAGCTTCGCTGTTGCCGATTTTTGCTAAAACTTGGGCTGCGAATTCATTCGCGAAATCTATGGTGGGAGGTTTTGCTCCGTTGTCTTTTTGTTTTAGGTAAAGCATGATGGACACATCCTTAATCATATCCAGCACAAAGAAATTAATGACAGGAAGCATTTGCGCTTGAAGAATAGGGGGCAATTGACTCAAATTTTGATCAGAGATCGGATTCACGCCCACTTGATTGCTAAGCTGATTTGCTTCAATAGGCTGTAAAACAATTTGCTGGGCAAGCGGCATGATGACAAGAGCTTGCATTAAAGCTGCGCTCAAGACATTCCTTGCAAGGGCTGTGTCTTCAATATTTGAAGCTCCTGCCCTGTGGAAATAGTTATCCACAATCAGCTTCGATGTGTTTTGAACTTCTTCAATTCTTTGCGGTACGGTCAAGCTTCTTAAATACTCTTGATAGGTACCGGCATCCCTTGGTGTGGCTTGAAGTTCAATCGATCTTGTATCAAGCCAGGTGATATAACTTTGAACATTATCTCTTTGCTGTTCCTGGTAAGCTTTTTGATCATTGATAATTTGTTGTTTTTCCCGATATTCTTTATCCGCTTTTATCTGTTCTTGAATATTATCACTCCAAGCGTCAAGCATTTGCGAGATAACGTCATTTTTCGCATTTTCAATTTTAATTTGAAGGGCGACATTTTGCTCTTCAATTGTTTGCTGTCCTATCTGATTTGAGAAGTTAGGGCCGAATAACATGGGACTTCCGGCAAGAAGATTGACAAGAATTTTTTCTTGTTCGCTTTTTGATAATGAGTCGAGTTTGGTATCCCCTGAATAGACCTGCCCATCAACTGTATAAACGCCTTCAAGTGAACCTAGTTCATAGATATTAAATGTGTTTCCACCTGTGCCACCTGTAATGCCTTGTTGGCTCATAGTATTCTCACTTTGTTAAAATGGCGGTGTTTTCTTCAAAATTTAGCTCTTGAGATGAAAGTTAACGAGGGAGAAAAGGAATTTAGGGAAAAATTCATCTCCTACACATTATATATTATATCAATTTTTTCTTTAAAATACGATTGATGAATGAATTATAAAGTGATAAATTTTATTAAAAATGATATGGTTTTTATAATATCTTTAAATTAGATGACTAACCCTTGGAAAGGGAAAATTATCCATGAGCGGATCCCATTTTGATAATAAAGAAGCCATTCATCATGTCGTTGAAAAACAAGCACAAGGAATTGTTGATGCGGCAGAAGTTCATGGAAGAGAAATTCCTGGAAACTTATTCGCTTTTGCCGATTCCGCTAAGGAGTGCGCAATTATTCTAGGAGTGCTAGGGGTTCTTTCCCCCTTTTTTATCGACTCCTTTTCTTTCACATTCCGCTTTTTTCTTATCTTTGCAATTGCGCTAATAATTTGGAAAACCTTTAGAAGCGCGCTTTTAGGCTGGTCTCGGCTTGAAAGGCTGCATCGAATTATTGCTCAGGAAAAGTGGGAAATCGAGCATCATCGCACCCAGGAAAAAATAGAACTAAAGGCACTTTACGAAGCCAAAGGCTTTCAAGGCTCCCTCTTAGATGAGGTCGTCGAGGTTCTTATGGCAGATGGAGATAGGCTTTTAAAGGTAATGGTTGAAGAAGAGCTCGGCTTAACTCTTGAAAAACAAGAACACCCCTTAAAGCAAGCTATGGGAGCTGCCTTAGGCTCTTTTTTAGCGGGAATTATGATCCTGCTTGCTTTTTACTTTTTTCCATCTCACGGAAGCTCAATTGCAGCTCTTTTTATTATAGGAGCATCGGGGGCTCTTGCCGCCTACTTTGAGAAAAATGAAACCCTTCCGGCCATTGTTTGGAATATCGGGCTTGGTATTTTAGTCATGGGATCCTCGTACTTTTTAGCTCAATTTTTTCAAACATTTTGAATAAGGCTTATCTCATGACTACAGCTGAAGCAAGCGGTGGAGACGCTAAACCCCATTTAAAGCACCCTATTTTATTTGAAGACTTTTTTGAATTAGGTTTAAGTGAAGACTCAAGCCCCTTTTTAACTCCTGAATCTAGAAAATGGGGAAAAAACCTATCTTTAAAATCAGCCGTTCTTAGCGCTTTTTTCTTATTTATAGCTTTCATTTTGAGTTTTTATAAAGAGACGGAATCTCTTTCCAATGTATTTCTTATTGCGGTTTACTTTTTTGTCGGCATCCCCTCGCTTATAGAATCGCTCGAAGATCTTGGCCAATTTGATATCAACATCGATGTTTTGATGACTTTTGCAGCCTTTGCGTCTATTTTTCTTGGCGGGGCTTTGGAAGGCGGTTTATTGCTTGTTTTATTTGCTCTTTCAGGAGCCATGGAAGAAACGGTAACCGAAAAAGCGAAATCTGCCATTGGAGCCATAAAAAAATTAGCTCCAAGTTCAGCCATGGTGCTTTTAGAAGATGGAAGAACAAGCGAAAGAGCTGTTAAAGACATTGAAAGCGGCACCCTTATCAGCATTAAATCCGGACAAGTCATCCCTCTCGACGGTAAAATTAAAGAAGGCTTTTCAACTCTTGATCTCGCTCATTTGACAGGAGAGAGCGAACCCCAGGCTTGCAGAGTTGGAGATGAAGTACCGGCCGGCGCTCAAAATTTAGAGGGCGCACTTGTGATTGAAGTTTTAAGAACAAGCAATGAATCTACACTTGCCCGTATCATAAGGCTTGTAACAGAAGCTGAAGAAGCAAAGCCAAAATTGGAACGTTGGTTTGATAGATTAAGCAAAGGCTATGCGATTTCAGTCATAAGCTTGTTTGTCCTATTTTCTTTAAGCTTTCCCTTCATTTTTAACCTCCCTTTCCTTGGAAATGAAGGTTCCCTCTATAGGTCTTTAGCCTTTCTTATAGCAGCTTCCCCTTGCGCTCTTATTATCGCCTTGCCAACAGCTTATTTAAGCGCTATCAGCGCTTCTGCAAAAAAAGGGGTTCTGCTTAAAGGAGGTGTCAAGTTAGATGATCTCGCAGAATGCAAAGGAGTGGCTTTCGATAAAACGGGCACATTAACCCATGGCAAGTTAAAGATGAAGGGATACAAAACATTGGATGAGCCTTCAAAATTTTCTGAAGAGTTTATTCTTTCTATTGCAAGGTCCCTTGAGCAAAAAGCGCTTCACCCGATTGCTAGATCAATCGTTCAATATGCGGACGACCATCATGTCCTTCCCTACCCCATAGAAAACTTTCATGCCATAGCCGGCAGTGGACTTACAGCTACGGCCAAAAAAGAGGGAAAAGTTCTAAACGTTGCGATTGGAAGCATTTCTTTTATAAGAACCTTCCTTGAAGACTCTCAAAAAGCCGCTTTAGAAAAAGCCTCTAAAGACTTAGAAGAGGAAGGGCTTATTCTAGCGGCTTTAAAAATTGAAGATGAAGCCATCCTATTTTACTTTGAAGATGAGATTAGGCCCGGCATGGCGGATTTATTAAACGAACTAAAGAATAAGTTCCACTTAGAACTTTTTATGTTGACAGGCGACCATAAAAAAAGTGCCGAAAAAGTAGCGAATGCGGTTGGTATCACTCATGTTTTTGCCGGCTTAAAGCCGGAAGACAAGCTTCAGTTAATTTCAGAAAAAAATGCAGAGATGAAAATCGCTATGATCGGCGATGGGGTTAACGATGCTCCCGCTTTAACTCGTGCAAATGTCGGCATCGGAATGGGAAAAGTGGGTTCTAATGCCGCAATTCAAGCGGCCGATATTGTTTTACTGCATGATAATCTCGACATGCTTGGCTGGCTTTTTGCTAAAGCTAAAAAGACAAAAAAAATTGTGATCCAAAACCTCTCTCTTGCTCTCCTTGCGATTATTGTAGCAAGCTTGCTTGCTTTGGGCGGAATTATTCCTCTTTGGCTAGCTGTTGTCTGTCATGAAGGTGGCACAGTCCTTGTCGGATTAAATGCTTTAAGGCTCCTGAAGGATTAATTTATCTTATAAGGCTTTTTTAAGGTCCTCCACAAGCTTAAACCCCTGATTAACGCCTAATCCAAAGGCCAAGCGCAGCAAGGTGTCAGCCGGGGCATTGCCGAAAGACAAAGATGAAAAAGATATGACTAACTGGGGATGATTGCCTGTGAGCGTAATACGGTTTATTTAACCTTCTTAATAGGGCGCTCTTTTCCGATCGATTAGTCGCTTGAGGCGAGATTAGGAGCAATCAGGGGTTAAAGATCAACGTCCATATGATATGTCATTAAAGTTAAGAGATTTATGAAATTTCATCAAATAGTTGCGGGATGGGGTTTTACATAAATAACTTAAGAAAATCGTTAAGCTTCTCCCACGCAAAAAAACAGATTAATTCTCTCTAAAATCTTTTTTTGGTAAACTCAAAATAGGAAGATTTCGTGTAGGTTTGGCAAATAATCGAAAAGGAGCCCTTGATGCGTCAAGAATCTTCAAATCAGGAGAGCCAGGAACTTGAGCCCTCAATAAAACAACGACTTCAGGAAACTATAAAGAACGAAAGTCGTCGTTTTGAAGAGTGCTACTCATGGCTTGAAGAGGCGATGTCTCCTGCTTTTTTTGAAGAATTTGGACGAGAAAACGTGATGCTGATTGTCCATAGCTTAATGGGCTTTCACCTTCAAGATTACTTTTCAACCATTCATCTTAAAAGAGCGGCAATTTGCATCTGTCTTGATAGCCCCGATGCTGATTTACGAATCTTAAAAAATTATGCGTTTTATGGGATAAAATACTACCAGACCTTCATCTCTAAAGAACATTTCCCGGGAACTTCTGAAAACGTTCGAATTGCCATCCTCCTCTTTACCGGAGCGCAAGATCTTTCATGCGAGATAGGCTTTCCCAAAGAAGAAAAAGAAAAGCTTAAGGCTTATTGCCAGGAAAAAAACCCGAATCTAACCCAAGATGAATTTTCAGATCTCTTTAACGCGGTCAGCCCAAGGTTTATTCGCTCGCTTAGCACTGAGCGTTTAGCTCTCGCCCTTGATTTATTTTTAAGAGCCAAGACAAGAGATAATTGCCAATATGAAGTTCGCTATAATGAAGATTGGGAAAAAACGGGCGACCCTTCCATGCAAATCGTCTTGGCTTGGAGAAATTGCCCTAAGCATAACTTTTTATACAGGCTTGCAAGAACCATTCATAGGCACGGGCTAACTATAAAAAGGGTAAATGCCACCTACATTGATCCCTATAGCCGTCAAAATATTTTAATTATGGCTTTAGGCCTTCACGGAAGTGATGGAAAAGCAGCTTGGGATGTTGCCGATATTCCCGATTTCCTAAGAGAGCTTGTGACCGTAAAGTATTTTGCAAGCTTTGATCTGATTGATGAAAAATTGGTGAGTAAAGGCATCATTTCCGGAACAATGGGTAATCTTTTAAGAGCCATTGTCAATTTTGCCCATCAAGGGTTAGTTCACTTAGACCCTAATTTATATACCATTGAAAATATAGAAGAAGCTCTCTGCCGCCACCCTGAGCTTACAGGACAGCTTGCTGCCGCTTTTAAGTATAAATTCGATCCGAATAATCATGACTATATAACCTATCTGAACATCAGAGGAAAATTTCTTGACGATGTTGAAAAGTTAGACACGGGTCAGGAAGTAAACGACATCAGGCGTAAAAACGTTTTAAGACAAGGGATGAATTTTATCCACCATACCCTTAAAACTAACTTCTATCGATTAAACTTCACAGCTTTTAGCTTTAGGTTAGACCCTAAATACTTAGATGAGCTCCCCTTTGACAGAAAGAAAAAATTTCCGGATCTTCCTTACGCCATCTTTTTTATTAAAGGAATGCATTTTTTCGGATTCCATATTAGATTTAAAGACCTTTCAAGAGGCGGTTTAAGGACTGTCATTCCAAAAGAGCATGAAGATGCCGTCATAGAAAGAAATACTATTTTTACCGAATGTTATAATCTGGCTTATACCCAGCACTTTAAAAATAAGGATATCCCAGAAGGCGGCTCTAAAGGCGTTTTATTTCTTCTCCCCTTCCAAAGGATTGAGTCGGAATCCGCTATTTTGAAAAAAGAGCTCATTGACGCCTTTATTAGCGAAGAAGATATCGTCTATCAAGTAGAGCGTTTTCAAAAAGAGCAGAATGAAGAATTCCTCTACCAAGCGCAGCGATCTTACATAGAGAGTTTAATCACCATAGTAAATTGCGACCCTGACGGAAAAATAAGGGCTAAAAATATTATAGATTATTGGAAGCGTCCTGAATACTTATACCTCGGCCCTGATGAAAACATGCACGACGGCATGATTGAATGGATTGCCGACTTTAGCAAAAAGTATCACTATAGGCCTGGCTCATCTTTTATCTCAGGCAAACCAAAAATTGGCATCAACCATAAAGAATATGGCGTGACCTCCCTTGGCGTTAATGTTTACATGGAAGAAGTGCTTAAATATCTCGACATTGATCCAAAAGTTCAACCTTTTACCCTTAAGATGTCCGGGGGACCTGATGGAGATGTAGCCGGCAACCAGATAAAAAACCTTTACCTCCTCTACAAAAACACAGCTAAGCTGTTAGCAATTACAGATGTGTCCGGAACTATCAATGACCCTCACGGGCTTGATCTTGATACCTTATATGAGCTTTTCCGCCAAGGCAAACCCATTAAGTACTACCCTCCTGAAAAATTGCATGAAAACGGTTTTTTATTAGATCGGCAAGCGAAGCGTAGCGAAACCGCTTTTGCCCAGCAAACGCTTTGCTGGCGAAAAAAACAGGGTGTCTTACAAGAAGAGTGGCTCTCCGGAAGTGAAATGAATCACCTCTTTAAGAATAACGTTCATGAAACGAAAGCCGATATTTTTATACCAGCCGGGGGCAGGCCAAGAACCTTAAATGAAGGGAATATCAAAGAGTTTCTCGATGAAAGAGGCGAGCCGACAGCCAAAGCCATTATTGAAGGGGCAAACCTCTATCTTACCCCGAAAGCAAGAGATATTTTGCAGGATAAGGGCTGTCTTATTGTTAAGGATAGCTCGGCAAATAAGACAGGAGTTATTTGTTCTTCTTTTGAGGTGCTCTCAGGTTTAACCCTTGGAGATAAGCTTTTCTTGGAAAATAAACGAAGCCTGGTAAAAGAAATTTTAGAAAGACTAAAGCTCTGCGCTTTTAAGGAGGCTGAGCTTCTTTTGAAGACACATAAGAAAAAAGGAATCAAATTAACGGAAATTTCAAACGCTATATCCGTTAGAATTAACCACTTTACTTATGAAATCCTGGATTATCTAGATCCTATTGCTCTACCTAAAGATCCCAATCACCCTCTAAATTTAAGCTTTTTTGATTACTGCTTGCCCATTTTAAGAGAAAAATACAAAGACCTCCTTCTTTCAGAAATCCCTGAACATCACAAAAAAGCCATCATTTCAGCTCATATTGCGGCTAATTTAGTCTATGCAAAAGGGTTGGATTGGCACCCCTCTGTCGTGGACATTTTACCCCTTTTATTGAATAAGCAGACAAAAATTTAGCAATCTATTATTTTGACTGCTAATTCTTATTGACTGATTTTTTTCTTCATTTTACAATTAGTGGTATAAAACAAAGGGTTGGCTTTGAAAAACGCCATTGTTAAAGAAAAACGCTCGGTTAAGCAAAAGAGAGAGAAGCTCGTACTTTTCGGGGTGATTGAGCACTATATTAGAACAGGTAAAGCTGTCGGCTCAAATACCTTAAAGGAAGCAGGCTTTAAGACCCTAAGCTCGGCTACGATACGAAATTACTTTGCTACTTTGGAAAAAGAAGGCTTTTTACTCCAACAGCATATTTCAGGCGGGCGCATTCCAACGGAGAAGGCTTACCGTTATTATGCCAATGAGGTGTTTGAAAAAGAAAGCGTTAAAGAGCCTATCGCCAAATTAAAGCCATTGGCCGCTTGGGATTCAAAAGAAATTACGGCCTTATTACAGTTTTCAGCAGAGACAGTAAGCGATATAACAGGCCTTGCCACTTTTATTTCGGCGCCGAGATTCGACCATGATTTTATAGTGGATTTAAAGATTGTACCTTTGGATCTCTCAAGAGCTGTATGTTTGATTATTACAGAATTTGGCAGTGTAAAAGCAGAGATCATTAAAATCGATTTTAAACTGACCAACTTCATTATAAAGAGAGTTGAGGAGTATTTTCAGTGGCGGCTAAAGGGCTTTGAAAAACCTGAGCATTTAACCGCTGAGGAAGAGTCTTTCGCAGAATCTGTCTATAATGAAATGGTCGTACGATTTGTAGTGGGGCATACGACGTTTTTAAGCGAGGATTTGATTCGGGTAGGATTTTCAAAGCTTTTAAGCCTATCAGACTTTCAGGAAGCCAAAGAAGTGGCGCCAAGCCTTGCCCTTTTTGAAAATACGCAGGCCATGCGTCTTTTATTACGGGAGTGCTTTAGGAGAAATAAACCTCAAGTGTGGATAGGAGAAGATTTAAAGTCTTATTCCGAAATAAAACCAGAATGCGCCGTTATGGCGGTCCCCTACCATATTAACCGGCAGCCGATTGGCGCAATTGGGGTGCTAGGACCTATTAGAATGCCTTATAAATCGCTTTTTGGATTGCTTGAGCAAGCCTCATCACTTGTAGGAGGAGCTCTCACAAAAGCCATTTATAAATTTAAGATTACCTATAGGCAGCCTGATAGAAGTTTATCCCAGATTATACAGGAAGAAAAAAAACTTCTATCGGACTATAAACCGATGCTGCTTGAAGATAAAAGTATTAATAAAAATGTTTAGGAGAAAGTACAGTCGATGAGCGAGCAAGAGTTAGATGATGATTTAAAAGAAAATCAAGGGCAGGAAGAAACTCATTGCTGCGCCAAAGGAAAATGCTCTAAAAATCAAGAAGAGAAACGGGTGCCTTTGACAGTCAATATCACAGACCTTGAACTTGAATCTTTAAAGCATGAGTCAAGAGACTACAAAGACAAATACCTACGCGTCCTTGCAGAATCCGAGAACGCGAGAAAAAGACTCCTTAAAGAAAAGCAAGAAATGATTCAATACGCGCTCCAGAATCAAATCCTTGAGTTTATAACTCCGATTGACCAATTGGAAAATGCTTTAAAGCATGCCGAAAATTCCTCGCAAGAAATCAAGCATTGGTGCATGGGTTTTGAGATGATTCTATCTCACTTTAAAGAAGTCTTATCGGCAAACGGAGTCTACCCTTTTACCTCGATTGGAAATGCGTTTGACCCCAATTTACACGAAGCTGTAGATGTCATTGTTACCGATGAACATCCGGATGGAATCGTCATAGAAGAGAGTTTAAAAGGTTACAAAATGGGGGATAAGGTTATCCGCCCGGCACGAGTTAAAGTTTCTAAAAGTCCTAGCTAAGCTACGATTTGAACAAAAAGCTTTTTTATTATTAATGTTTTTTCAGGGAGAAGAAAATCCTTATGACTACAAAAAAGAAAGGCAAAATAATCGGTATCGACCTTGGAACGACGAACTCCTGTGTTGCGATCATGGAGGGAGGCCAGCCCAAGGTAATTCCAAATGCTGAAGGAAGCAGAACCACACCTTCCGTTGTGGCCTTCAAAGGGAATGACAGGTTAGTCGGGATCCCGGCAAAAAGACAAGCGGTCACAAATCCGGAAAACACGATTAATTCTTCCAAGCGATTTATAGGCCGTAAATTTGATGAAGTGACATCCGAATTGAATAACATCGCCTATAAGGTAGTGGCAGGCCCAAATGGAGATGCGGTTTTCCAAGTGGGCGATAAGACTTACTCACCGGAAGAAATTGGCGCTATCATTCTTCAAAAAATGAAGCAAACAGCTGAAGACTACCTCGGCGAGCCTGTCACAGAAGCTGTAATCACAGTCCCGGCTTACTTTAACGACTCTCAAAGACAGTCTACAAAAGACGCCGGTCGAATTGCAGGGCTTGATGTTAAGCGTATTATTCCTGAGCCGACAGCTGCCGCATTAGCTTACGGCCTTGATAAAGAGCACACGGATAAAAAAATCGCTGTATTCGACCTTGGCGGCGGTACCTTTGATATTTCGATTCTTGAGATCGGCGATGGCGTTTTTGAGGTATTGTCAACTAACGGGGACACACACCTTGGCGGCGACGATTTTGATAACGAAATCTTGAAGTGGATGCTGGAAGAATTTAAAAAAGAAAACGGCATCGACTTAAGAAACGATAAAATGGCGCTTCAAAGACTTCGTGATGCGGCTGAAAAAGCAAAAATCGAACTCTCAGGAACCCAGTCTACAGAAATTAACCAACCTTTTATCACAATGGACGCAAGCGGTCCTAAGCACTTATCTCTAACATTGACAAGAGCTAAGCTTGAAAGCTTGACTCATAATCTTATTGAAAGAACAAAAGAGCCTTGCCTTAAAGCTTTAAAAGATGCAGGAATTTCAAAAGACGACATCGGCGAAGTGATTTTAGTCGGCGGTATGACAAGAATGCCGGCAGTTCAAGAGATTGTAAAACAAATCTTCGGAAAAGAGCCTCATAAAGGGGTTAACCCGGATGAAGTTGTAGCCATCGGCGCGGCTATTCAAGGAGGTATCTTAGCTGGTGAAGTTAAAGATATCCTGCTTTTGGATGTGACGCCTTTAACTCTTGGCATTGAAACTTTAGGGGGCGTCATGACGCCTATTATCGAACGAAATACCACCATTCCGACTCAGAAAAAACAGATCTTTTCAACAGCTTCGGATAACCAGCCGGCTGTCACCATCCGCGTTCTTCAAGGAGAGCGTAAAATGGCCAATGACAACAAAGAGATCGGCCGGTTCGACCTAACCGATATCCCGCCGGCTTCAAGAGGCACGCCTCAAATTGAAGTAGCCTTCGATATTGACGCAGATGGTATCTTGCACGTATCAGCTAAGGATATTGCCACCGGAAAAGAGCAGAAAATAAAAATTGAAGCAACCTCCGGTTTAACAGAAGATGCGATTAAACAAGCTATTAGAGATGCTGAAATCCATAAGGAAGAGGATAAGAAAAAGCAAGAAGAGATCGAAATAAAAAATGGCTCCGACTCTCTTGTCTTCCAAGCGGAAAAAGAACTTGGCAAGTATAAAGATAAATTGCCAAAAGAAATTGTTTCAGACATTGAGTCCCGCATTACGAAATTAAAAGAGGCCATAGCCTCGGGCGATCTCAATCGTATGAAAACTGCAAAATCCGAACTTGAAACGCATCTTCAAAAAATTGGAGACACTTTAGCGCAAGCTGCAAGCGCCCAAAGCACAGCTGGAGCGGCTCATGCCCATCCTGAAGCTGAAATGAATCCGGAAGATAATGGTGGAGACAGAAGTTCTCATCAACAACATCACCATCATCATAAGCCGGATGAAGAAGTGATTGAAGAAGCCGATGTTGAAATCATTGACGATAAGAAAGACAACAAATAAAACTTCTTTGAATCTCGAAAGGCCCTCATTAGAGGGCCTTTTTTTGATCCCACTGTTTTTGTGCCGATTTTTTATAAATTTTAAAAGCTATAAGAGTATGTGATTGCTTTGAATTTGGTAGACTACCAGTATTCTCGCAAACTTTAAAATAGCCTAAACTTGGGTAGCTTCGAGTCTTAGGTGTGTTTCTCTAAGTATTCGCCAAATCAGGTCTTTTGGGTTAAGCTCAAAAAAACTTTTTACCTTGAAAACAAGAAAATCTTACCTTTATCTAAACAAAAAAATTGCTAATATCCTGATTTCCAAATTCTGAAGTTGTCAAACAACTTCTCCAATAGTTAAAACTATTTTTTTAAAAAAAACCTCAACTAAAATTACATAGCTAATCAAATTATTTAGTTTATTTTTTTTAAAATATTTTTAAAAAAATAAATACTTAATAAAAAATTAAGATTTTTTACTTAGTTGTATTTGACGTTTTTTATAAAAAAATTATAATTCCTGCTTAATAATTTTAAATTTTATAGTTGAGCACTTAATATGGAAGCCCCCTTTAATTACCCTAGAGCAACTGAAACGAGTTTTGAAAATTTAACTCTTTTTGAAATTGACAAGGGACAAGAAAACTTAGAGGGCTCAGAAGATCACCCCCTTACTTATGAAACGGCAAATGCTTTAGCAACCTCATTGTTTGAAAATACAAATCAACCTGAGATTGATGAATTATTGAGGGAGTGCCAGCAGCTTCGAGCGGCAAGTGATATCGAATTAAAAACTTATCTTTCATTATCTGATTACGAAACCAATTTCTTTATCATAATACAAAATCGGGAATATTCGAAAGCGGCAGAATTAATTACTTTTCTAAGAAAAGAACTTCCAGGTTTTGATGAAGCTGCTTTGATTCAACAGTTCGTTTCAGAATTAAGAAAACATGTTAAAGAACTAAACGAAAAGGGCGCTGTCAAATCAGAACTTCTTCTGACTATCAATTGGGAATCATGGGAATATTTAGATCCACTCCTTCTTCCCTTTGCAGAGTATTTTCAATATTTGGATTGCATAATTAACAAAAAAGCAGTTACAGCTGAACTTTCAGAAAAGTATAAAAGTCATGCCTATTTTCTATTTAGGAATTTGCAAAAACGAATTTTAAATAGTGATTTCAATGGCATTCAAAATAAAATCGAACTTTTTTTAGAAAGTTATTCCGAAGCAAGAGAAGATCCTTTTAAATTAAACTATTTTTCTACAAAGAAACTTATCGGTCTTAAAATCATCAGCGTTCATCGAACAAAAAGTTCTTTTACTGAAGAAGAAATTGCAAACTTAGAAAAAGAGTACTTCACTCTCTTTAACAGTAATGTTAGATACCCACTGCTTTGCTACCATTACCTTTCTTTCTTGATTGAACATGATTTGATTGAAAAATTGCTTAGCTTGTTTAAAGAAAAAAAAATACCTAAGGAACTACTTGGAAACATATTTAATATTCTCAATTACCATGAGAAATGGGATGTTTTTTTAACTCTTCATAATGACTATAGATCTGAATTAGTTGAGTATAATCCCTCACATCTATATCAATTCTATTATCTGTTGAATATCGCTCACCAAAAATTAAATAACAATGTCCCATTTGATCTCTCAAGTCTTGACAGTCCGACTTTAAAGTTATTAGCCGAAGCTGCTGTTTCAGCACATGCCAAAGATTATACCTCAATGCAAAAAATTGAGAAGAGGCTTTTTAGTCTAGCTCAAGCTCATCATAATTTTGAAGTCTTTGCACATGAGTTTCGTTGCGTGAGGTTAATGGCCCTTGGCAAGTTTGAGATTGCTTTTGATGAACTGGAAAAAAGGCATCTCTCGGGTAAAATTGTTTCACCAAAAAACTTTGTAATTCTCGGGATGCTAAGCCAAGCACCTTTAAACAGATATCTATGGGCGTCAACCAAATTACCCCCTATGAGTTTTATATATCGAATATTATTTGCCTTTCTTGAGTTTTCAAAAACTCGTAAAGAGACTCGGATGAATTTGGAACTTTTAGACAAACTTTTCTATACTGATGAACCTTATGACTTTGGAACAAGCGTTGTTTATTTAAATGTCTTAACTTATATCGGCAACATCCTAAATACAGACGAATATCAAGAATTAAGGTTTGAAACCTCGCAAAAAGCCCTCGCTTTAGCAAGAACACTCTTAGTGAAGCATCCTTCTTCTTGCGAAATCTACATCCCTATAGTTTGCAATTATTTAGCAAATTACCCGGATCACATCCAGGATATTATCGAAGAAGGTCTTTATTCTGTTTCAGATAAAATAACCTTTATTAATAAATGCTTAGTGGTTCTTTGCAAGTATGAAGATCCAAGGAATTTCTCTAACATCTCTATCCGGATCTGTATCTTTAAATTGGTTCTTGCAGCCTACTGCTTTAAGCCAATGCCAAAGCAAGCTTATGATCTTATAGAAAAATACTCAAAGACAGCTCTTGCTTTTCTCTCCCTACCTTACCAATTTAACTTGAGTACCAAAACAATCGATTTAACAGCATCCCAAAGCTATAAATGGAATCACGTAGAGTATTTTTTAACTTTAGCTACCTTAGTAGGAAGAGAATTAATAAAAAACAATTTCAAGGAGGGCATTTTACTTCTTCCCAAAAAATTCCCCACTGAACTTCCCTCAGAACTACAACGGACTTTATCCCATTTAAATTACTGTGCTGAATCGCATCTAGAAAGTAAAGTTAAAGTGATTACGGCTATGATTAATCCACTTCATCAAATAGCAGCTTTAGAACACCTCCCTTTTTTCACTAATTTCAGAACCCCTTCCGTACAACTGTTATCTATAAAAATCTCTGCCCAAATCTTTCTTAAGCAATTTGATCATGCAAGAAGAAGTCTCATTCGCTTACGTCACCCTACCACGTTATCGACCTATCATTTAATTAGCGGAAATCTCTTTTATGAAGAAGGGAACTTTACAAAAGCTACTCATCACTATGACCGTATTGGAAAAAATAAATCGAACTTATCAGAACCTGCTTTTCTCAGAATTGTTTATTCAAAATTGAGGTCTTGCCCAAACGATCCAACTATTCCGGAAGATTTGCTAACCATCATTTTAAAGAATAACTTCTGTTACCCAGCGTACAAATGGTTATTTAAATTTTTAAGTTTAAATAAAAACACTCAAATAGATGCCCTTCTAAAGGACTTGCCTAGAACTCATGAATTTTACTTTTCTTTAATTGAATTTTATTTTTTGGAAGGCAAATACGAAGAAGTAGTTAGGAATGTGCTGGAATTTGAATCAGGGAAGAGTACCCCTGGAAAGGAGCATTATGACTTTTTTATCGGAGAATTTTATTACAAGTCGCTTGTCAAACTTGATAAAGTTAACGAGACTCTTGAACAAAGAAAAGAGTCAGGTTTAGAGGAACCTAAGGGGCTGGATCTCTTTTTTTTCCTACACTATTGGCTTAATTTAGAAAACGGAACCAATGCTACAAAAATTAAAAATTTATATATACAAAAGAATCCAAAAGCGAATCAAAACGAAGCATTAATGGGGCTTTTTCGTATTGTGGCTGCAAAATGCTACTTTTATGAAGGCGATATCATCAAAGCAACTCTAGCCTTGCAAAATTTTTCAAATGCGTGGTCTCCGCAATTTATTTTCATGATATCTCTTCTTTCATCTGATTTTAATAAAGCAGCAAGCTTACAAAGCAAGTACCCAATCGTTGATCCAAAAAAATCAATTATTACTTTTTGGAAATTTTTCTGCGATCCATTTTCTTTTTCTACTTTGAAAGACCCTCTTGGATTAGTTGATTCCTATAAAAAAATGATGCTATCCGAACCATTGATGGATACAATTGAGCATCACTATCTATTTATCTCTTTTTTAATAAAACTTAAGCCAAATCATCCTCAACTTTGGGAATGCATTAAGGATTATGTCCATCGCTCCCCAAGAACAAAACAGCCAAAAGAGGCTTATTTCCTTGTCAAAGTCCTTGAATGCATTAATATCTGGCAACCTGAAGATGGTCTTAAAGTAGGCTTCTTCTTTTTAGAAAAGTGTCCAAAAAAGAAACTAATTTTTGAATACATAGTAAATACCATTAAAACCCTTCAAAAAAGCCAAATAAGTTTTTCATTGGATCCTTATATAAAAACTATCCTTACTTATAGACAGGGTTTTCCTGAAGAAAATTTTTCCCAAAAAAGTGCTGAACGTCGTTTAGATTCTATTAAAGGTCTAGGAGCTCTCGGGTCAACTACAACTGTTCACGACCAAAAGATCTTGCCCAAGAATGATAACTTAGCAGCCATTCAAAATCCAACAATCACACGCAATAATTCAACCCCTGTTTACTTAGATCTGACAAAAGAGTATGCAGACCCTAAGCTATTTTCAAATGCAATCAACCCTATAACCATTTCAACAAGCTCTTTTATGAACGAAATGGAGAAAAATACAGCCTGTAAGCCTTCTTTTGCAAAACCTTTCATTTCAAAAACACATTTAACCGGACCAAGAGCAATCATAAATGCACCTATAGAACCCGTACACCCTTCGGCAAGCTTGATTCCCTCGGATCAATCGTTATTGCAACCTGCCCCCCTGATTTCCCAAACCAAGACACAAGCGAGCCATGCAGAGCCTTTTTCGTTATATGCTGATGAGTCACTTCCGCTATCACCTATAGAACCCATACCCCCCTCGGCAAGCTTGATTCCCTCGGATCAATCGTTATTACAACCTGCCCCCCTGATTTCCCAAACCACGACACAAGCGAGCCATGCTGAGCGTTTATCGTTATATGCTGATGAATCACTTCCCCTATCACCTATTAAGTCTCAGCCGATGGAAATAACACCTAACGAAACCAATGAAGAGCCACTAGATTTTCAAGATAAAATTTTCAAAACACCAGCGGTTGGAACTAGTGTAACAAATAGCGCCGTGATAGACGAAAATAATTTTGAAGATTCTGGGCTTGAAACCTTAGGAAGCGAACTTATAGCTGAATTAAAAGAATGTATCGAAAACGTATCTGAAATACCAGACGATGGTATCTTCCATGATCAAGAGGCCTATCCAAATCTTGAATTCATTGATTCTTTAAGTGAAAGTGATAAAGAATTAGCCGGCTTACTCGAAATCCACTCATATAAGCACCTCTTAAAGGTTGCAGGAGAAGAGGGGTGCTTCCTCCCCTGTTCCCGAATCGAGCTATACCGTTTTTATGAGAGCCTGTCTACCCAAGGTAAGGCATGCCTTTTAGATACTCTAAATATGGCTTGCAAAGAATTTAATAAGTGGTTGGAAAGCGACCATATCTCCTTTATAAGGCTTTCTCTTAAGATGCAAAATGGAGTATTCGCCTTTTCTTATCACTCAAAACCTATTAGTCAGATTCTCTATGCAATAGTATTAAAATTAAGTAAAACTAAGATAGAAGAAAATAATTCAATTATAGAAAGTACTTTTTTCTATTTCATTTCTCATATTTTAAGAGTAACTAATATCTCAGATGGTTACCATGGGGAATATTATAAAAATCTGATTCAAAAGCTAAACCCCAAATTATGGTCTTTAATCGAGATAGCAGGGAAAATGAATGCTTCTCGTTTCCCTCTAAAAGAGAAGTTATTAAGTCCACTTATTGCTATAACTTATAAAAATTTGCTAAAGCAGCTCTTATCTCACTTTACAAGTAATATTGAATCTTTTTTTAGTGATGAGTCCTTCGACTCTAGCGTTATTCATTCAAGAGGAATAGATGTCTCTTTTATCTTTAAACTAAAAAAACCGGAAGGAATATTTACCTATTATTCATGTTTTCTATTTGACTCCAATGGTTTTCCTTTAACTACCTTTAGTCCTTCAAAACTGGACTTCAAGCGTTTGTCAAACTATTCTCTCCCGGTTCCCTATCAAGGAAGAGGACGTTTTGAGAGAGGAGATCTTGCGATGCTTAGCAATCATTTGATAAAGGGAAGCCTTTCTCCGAGGATTCTCTTTATTTTTTCAAAAAAAAGCACTTTGACATGTTCTAAGAATGTGGATAAAGGACTTTGTTCTCCTTACATTGAAAATTTTGCCAGCAACATAGGACAAACCACAAGTGAGATCGCCTCCCTTCTTTATAGCGCCGAATCTTGTTCAGAATGGGAATTCACTAACCTGCATCTTAAAAACTATCGTGAAAGACCTCCAAAAGATACTATGGAAGTATCGATCAAAAGAAAAACCCAATCGACAAGCACTATTGAAAAAGTTAGCTATACTGCTTTATCAGAAAAATCTGAGACGGCCTCTAAAAGACCTATTAAAGCAAAACTTCTAAAAACATCCAATAATTCGGAACATACTCATAAAAGAAAGGCTGACGCCCTAAAAAAGTCCGCTTCTTTACAAAAAGGAAAAGAAAAGGAAACTGTTAATCTTTTAAGTATCGAAGAAGGTGTCTTAGAGTTTAAGAAATTATTTAATAGTCTGGAGAAAAATAATCTTGTTTCCTTTGAAAAAGTTCGTGATATTTCATATCTCTTGTGGGAATACTTAGAAAATCAGATGGCCTCTAACCTCCCGATTGTTTTTTATCCCAAAAGTTCCGAATCGGAAGATGCTCTTCTATTAGAGCTATTGATCTATCCTATCGAAGGGAAAAAAATGCGTATTCTTTATCGCACCGAGCCCGCCAAATGTTTGGAAGCCGCCGACTATTTTAAAGATGTTATTCTTGCTAAAAAGCTTGAGCACTTCGAGTCAACTTTTGCCGGCATTGAAAAGCAGATACGCCATAATTTTCATGAGAGTGCTAGAAAAAAATGTATCACCTTAAACTATATTTTGAGTGTGATCTTAGATCAAGCTCACATGAAATCTGCTAAAACTCGCTTCGAGCGTAAATTTGTTGACAAGGTCAGAGAAATCTCACAAAAAATATCTTCAATAAGCCGGAAACATGGCTTTAAATTATATTCTATATCCGATGTAAATGATCTCTCTATGCAAGAGCGTAAAGAATTCTTAAGCCAATTTAACAAGCCATTTAAATTTTTTCTATTAACTTCTTCTGAGGATTTAGTATCCTCAACAGACCCTAAGGTTCCTTTATTTGTTTCAAATATAGAAAATCATGTTCTATATGCTGATACCAAAGACGACTCAATGGCTATCTTTAACGCTAATGATTGTTCCTTCAACAAGCAAAAGATTCTCTATCTTCAATCTGTTACGAGGTTGGGTGTGGACTTCCTCATAGATTTGCTTTTAAAAAACGCTTACTTTACCTCTCTTACTCCTCTGGCAAAAGACTTTCCCAAAATACTTAATGAGATGAGACAAAAAGTAAGCTTAAGCATTAAACAAATTGAACTCTCGCCTAGTGAAGAAACCAAAAACCAAGCTTACCAATGTTTAAAGCAGTGGTTTTTCTTGCAGTTTGAGTTTATCTCAAAAATGAGAAGTTCTTTTTTTGACTTCAAAAAAGAGTCTCCTTCTTTTGTCAATTTGATTATATCTCTTAAAATAGAAGAAATAACAAAAGAAACTATCTGCAATTTAATCAAAAACTTTTTAAGTGAGCAAAAAGTCTCTAATGCCGCCGGAATTGCATTCTTAGAGGAAATAAAAAAAGATTCAAATTTTGATCAAGAGTTCCAATCTCTTCTTGAAGCATATATTGAGCCAAAACCTATAGAGGGCCCTCGTTTTCCGGGAAGATGGGTTTTAAAAGAAGAAGAAAAATTTAAAACACCTCTTCATATGGAAAGTCCTCAGAACAATAGATTGAATGAATCTAAGGTACGCTCAAATAACGCAGATTTTGACGCTTATTGCGAAAGAAATTTAGAAAGATCTTCTAGAAAAAAAGCGGCAGGCTACGCTGAAATTGCTGAGCTTGAACCATCCAAACGAACCAAAAAACAATCAACGCTTTTTGAAAGAGAAACAGAAAAAGAGGCTCCAATTTTTCCTTTAAGCGGTTTTTTTCCTACATGGTCTCAAAATGATTTTCAAAGTTCTAGTGAAGGGCTTAATAACCCGGTTTTCTATCAGAAGAACCTAGAAATATTTAATACAGAAGAATACCTGCGATTGACAGAACAAGCGCTTCAAGCTAAAAAGGAAAAATATAAGTATTTACTAGAAGAAAGAGCCAAAAATAACGGCACAAACTCGCAAAACCAATTTAAAAAAGAGGAAAGCGATCCGGCTCAACGTCTTGAATTAATTTATAATAATTTAAAAGATATCGCCGACGAAATTTACTATCTCACAAACACTGTGAGGGAGGTTGAATTTTCTTTGCATTATTTAAAGGCTGATCTTTCTCTTTTTAATTTAAACTTCAATCTTTTAAAATTTAAATCGCATTTACAAAATGGATCTTTAAACATTGATGTGTTAAAGCCGCTAAAAGATGTAATCATCAATATCATTAATGAATGCTTCTTCCACCTTTCAAACCAGCATTCGTGGCTTAAAAAAAATAACTGTAAGGGCCCCAGTATCTCTCGAGATAGATCTAGCTCGCCCTATAGTAATCTTCAAGTTTCGCATAAGAAGCAAAAAAAAGATTTTAGAGAGTCCATAATGGATTCTTTTTCTATTTTTCCAACAATCCTAGCTTATGATGCAAGTAATAGATCCTCTTTAAATCCTACCTATTATTTACCCTTCATAGACATTTTAACAGATTCGTTAATGCAGCACTTTAAAAAATTAACAGAACTTAAAGAACAAAAAGCTAAATGCGAAGAAAGCGATCCAAAAAAGATTTTATTAATTGATCAAGTAGAGACCTTGACAGCGATTTGTTTAGGCAACTTTAAAGAATTAGATTTTTACTTAGGATTTTGGAAAATCCACCATAAAAACGATCCTGAGAAGCTTAAACAGATTCAAATTTATTTTGATAAAGCTCAAAATGTAATGAAAGCGCTATTTACAGTATAATCGAAGTCCTATTTTTCCAAAGATAGTCTTACTCAAAAAGACTTTTCTTCTTATGAAGGATTTCCTTTTGTTTCTGCTTAGACTTCTTTCAAAACTCGCTTGGATTGGGAGAATGACCGGTTTTGTGCAAATTTTTTTGATCAATTTTGAAAGCATAGAAAAACTTATGCGTAAAAAATTTAGGAAAAAAGATACCAAAAACAGCTATTTTAACAATTAAATGGAGCTTCGAAAGAAGTCTATTGAAGGAATTAAAGAAAAGACCTACATTTTTTTTGCTTTAACTTAGCTTATAGACAGTCTTAAGCAAGATTAAAATCCGACTTGTCCGTATCTTTTTGATCCCGTTTCTTAAAAGTACGTAAGGCAGGCCATGAAGCCAAGACTTCTTCGTAAACGGCACTTTAGTGTCGGATCAAAAGGTTAGTCAAGCCGGTTTAAAGTAATCCAATTGATCGATTCATTTAGGATATATCATAAGATGAGAAACACATTTTTAGTGATATTAAGCGTGCTTTTTTTTAATTGCAGTTTGCACGCTCAAGATAAGTGCCCTTCTACTAAAAGAGTTACCGTTGTTGGCGGAGGCATTATAGGAGCTTTAGAATCCTATTACGCCTATAAAGAAGGCCAAAATCAAGGTTCTAAAATTATCATAAATGTTTATGAAAAAGGAGAATCTTTCGACGTCTCTCCGCATGAAGAAAATGGAAAAGCGTCCACTAACACCTCATACAATATAGTGCCAAGTTTAACGATTGATGAAATCTTAAGTGTCGTGCCAAGAGGTGAAGAGATGGTTCGAAAGCTATCTATTCCTTTCAGCGAGCCCGGCGGCATTAGAGTTGATGATGTCGAGGGAGTAAATGATTCTAAGTCCGCTTTGCAATTCAAAGAAGCTGTGACCGCTTATGGAAGCGATCCCGGCCATGAGGATCGAACCGATACGCTTTTACGCCTTGGAAGAAAAAGCATGGATTTATGGCAAAGCCTTTATGATGAGGCGGATCTTGAGCTTAAAGCCATTTTAGAAGCTTCGAACTTCAATCCCTGTCGAGAGCAAAAAGACGCCGTCATCCATTTACATGACGGTTACCGAATTGATTTGATTTATGGAATTCGTGAAGCTGAAAAACAAGCGCTTAGCATGAAAGAAAGCTATGAGAAGTTCGGCTATAAAAATTGCAAGCTTCTAACTCCTAAAGAAGTAATCTCAATAGATCCTTTTCTAACGGATTATTGCGTTTGTCATTCATCCAATAACAAATGGAATGAAGATTCAGCAGCCCTTTGGCGCCCCGGAGGGTGTATAGACACCAAAGTATTTTTGCCTTTATTTTATGATTATTTAAAAAAGACGATGGGTTGTTATGTAGAGGACTCAATAGAAAAAAATTGTTTCTCCCTTAACTTCGGAAAAGAAGTGATTGCAGTTGAATTAGGCGCAAGGGATGGGAATTTTTTGATTATGGGTCTAACGTTTAAAGATGGCGAAAAGCATTGTGATAAAGACTCAGAATATGTCTTTTGCTCGGGGGAAGCGGTTGGAACGCTTGAAAAATTGGGTTTTAGCGAGCCTGCCTATGCAGGTTTTGCAGGCGTTTCTTTAATGCTCAATATTCCTTTAAATGCCTCCCAAGAAGAAGCTTGGAAAAACTTCTCTCACTGCATGGAAGTGCATAATGAAGGCGTCGTTTTAGCTTGGCAAGCAAGAAGAATTAAAAACTCCCTTTTTATTGGAGTTGCTGGAACAAAAGCTTTCTATGGCGATAAGATTCCGCATAAAGATGAGGCTTTTGCAAGAAATAGAAACCTCGTTCAGCTAAATATGATCAACCAAGTGATTCCTGAAGCTCTCTCACTTGCCTTAGGCTTTGATACAAAAGAGATGACTTTAAAAGAAGAACACCTTTTAAGCCTTGAAGAAGCCTCTTTTGCAAGACGTTGGGCCGGAAGACGCTCTCTTGCTTATGACGGATTTCCGACTTTTGGCTTTCTTTATGCCAACAATAAGAGAGTGGATAACGCCCGATGCACAACCCACCTAGGGTCAGGGGGAGTTTCTTTTGCACCGGCTTCTGTTTATGCAAGCCGGCAAGCAAAAGCTTCTCATAAAGAGGAGTTCATAGAGAAAGTCTTGCACTATTCGGATTCAAGACGATAGAGGGTTTAAGAAGGTAGGATAAATAATCCTATCTTCTTTATAATCAAACAAGTACCTTAAGTCATTTTCATAATCCACGCATTCGTGGTATTTCTTGTTACAAAAAGGAATATTATGTCTAAAGACTCTCTTGAGAAAACCTTCACTAAAAATCAGGTTAAAACTGTTGGGACTTACCTTTTGGATCTTCTAAAGGAAAATGGAGTGGATCACATCTTTGGGATTCCGGGAGATTATATTCTAAGATTTGACAAGCGGATAGAAGAGCATAGTATCGAGTTTATAAACGCCACAAGGGAGAATACTGCAGGTTACATGGCAGATGCTTATGCCCGCATGAGAGGCCTTGGAGCTGCTTGTGTCACTTACGGGGTTGGTATTAACATTGTCAATGCTATCGCTCAATGCTATGTGGAGAGCTCTCCTGTGATCTTTATTTCAGGGGCTCCCGGCCTTGATGAAAAAAAATTCCATTTGCATCACCTGATTCATAAATCCACTTTTGAGGGAAGAGACCTTACCCAGTATCAGTTATTTAAACAAATTACAATCGATCAAGCGATCCTCAATGATCCAAGAACTGCTTCGCAGCAAATCAAACGTGTTCTTTCAGCCTGTCTCTACCATAAAAAGCCTGTATATCTTGAGCTTCCAAGAAGCATTATCGACCAACCGATTCTGGAAAGTAATTTATTAGAAGCTTACTCCCCTCCAAAAGTTTCTAGGGAAGCTTTAGCTGAAGCCATCCTTGAGACAAAAGCCCTTTTAAGTAAGGCTAAAAGGCCTGTGATATGGGCAGGCCATGAAATTTCAAGACACAATCTGCAAGCCTATCTTCTAAAAATGGCTGAAACTTTAAATATCCCCATATTTTCTTCCCTTCTTGGGAAGGGGTCTATCGATGAAAGACACCCTCTTTTTTCAGGGGTCTATCAAGGACATTTAAGTAGTGATGGCGTAAGAGAGGATTTTGATAACGCCGACCTTGTTTTAGTTTTAGGCGTGCTTCCGACAGATATCGATACAGGCCTATTTACAGCAAATATTAAAAAAAGCGGCTCTCCCCTTATTGCGCAAGAAAACTCCCTAGCGATCGGCCATCATAACTATCCGGGCCTTGATCTTTCTTCTTTTGTAAAAGCATTAGCGCATGAGGACTTTCCTAAAACCTATCCTAATGGATCTAAGAAGAGTTTTATTCAATCCCAAGCATTTCAACCCAAAAATGCAAGATTGACCATTGATAGGGTGCTGCAAGCTTTAGGCAACAAGCTTAAGGATGAACATATATTGATTGTCGATATTGGAGACGCTTTCTTTGCAAGCAAAGACCTCATAGTTTCTGAGAAAGGGTATTTAGCTTCAGCCTATTTTGCCACAATGGGCTTTGCGGTACCTGGAGCTATCGGCTCTCAAATTGCAGAAAAAGAAAAACGAGCTGTTGTGCTTGTCGGCGATGGCGCCTTTCAAATGACAGGGACGGAATTATCGACAGCCCTTCGCTATGATTTGGACCCCATTGTCATCGTATTGAATAACCATGGTTATGGAACTGAACGTCCCATCCTTGAAGGCGGCTATAACGATATTCTAAATTGGAATTATAGCAAATTAACCGAAGTTCTCGGAGGGGGTGTCGGGATTAAAACTACAACAGAGCTTGAATTTAAGGAGGCAATTGATAAGGCTTTTGAGAAACGAGGAACGCTTTTTCTAATCGAGGCCGATTTACCTAAAAATGATACTTCTTCAGCCTTAAAAAAACTTGGCTCTCTTGCAAAAAAATAGAATTAATGTAGCTTAAAATTATTTTTATAGTCCTCAAGAGATAAGCTGATAATCGTTTCAGCTTCTTCCCGATCATAAATATCTGTGATTTGCACGCGGCCGCTTTCACGTCCAGGAGCATCTTTATAAGTTAGAAAATAGTGTCTTAACCTTTCAATGAGGTCATTTGGACACTCATGGATAGTTTTCATCTTGCCGAATACAAAATCATCATAGAGAACCGCAATAATTTTATCATCGGCTTCATTTTTATCAATCAGACGAAAACCTCCTATCACAGACGCCTTAAGCATAATGTCGCCTCTTGGAATCACCTTTTCAGTCAAAACGCATATATCTAAAGGATCTCCATCCCCTTTTATATTTTTAAGGCCTGTTTTTTGACTGCAATAATTGCCGACAAGCTCCCCTGCATAGGTTCTTGGAAGCAAGCCATAGAGGGTCGGGCAGAGGCTTGAATACTTTTGGGGACGGTCTACTTTTAAAATGCCGGTTTCCTTATCAAGTTCATATTTGACGGTATCTATCGGAACCATTTCGATATAGCAATTTACAATACTTGGAGCCATCTCTCCAATATCCATCCCATGCCACGGATGGGCTCTAAACAAATGATTTTGATGCATTTTTATATCCCTTTTATTGATTTATAATATAAAAGCAATATAAAAAAAAGTGTTATAAAACAACTTATTATCTGTTCTTTAAAAGAAGGAATAAGCCATGCTCGCACCTGATAACACCAAAGGGACTACCTATCTTGCCTCTACTGACACGCAAATCTTAAGTCCTAAGCTCATTCCTAACCCCATATGGGGCGAAGAATATCATGCTGACTCAGCCGTGCCCCTTTTTTGGAAAGGCAGAATTCTTAGAATCTCTTTATCTTACCCGGGCAGTTACCAGCATGAGTTTAAAGCTTACCTATTAGATAATTCACAAAAACTTAAAAAAACTTATACGGTATACCTTAAAGATAAGACTGAAGGGGATAAGGAATGTAGAGAAAAAGTCATGACAGATATTGCGGTTAACTTAAGTTCTGCCGTTCAAGAGGGTGCTACCTTCAAAGTCCTGCAATCCGGTTTTCTAGATGGCTGCATTAATAGAGGAAGCATCACTTATAGAACCGGCTCTTCTAACGGGAAAAAAAATTTTCATTTCAAGCACCGCTCGCTCTAAATTAAAGTATTTACACATAACAAACACCCTTTTATAGTTGGTTTAAAGATAGTCAAGGAGCTTTATAATGAGCAAAAAATTAGATGGAAAAGTTGCTATTGTAACAGGTGCGTCTAAAGGGATTGGAGCTTCTATTGCTGAACACCTCGGGAAAGAAGGCGCAAAAGTTGTCGTCAATTACGCCAAAAGCCGGGAAGGAGCGGATAAAGTGGTTGCCAAAATTGTAAAAAATGGCAGTCAAGCACTTGCTATTCAAGCGGATATGACAAAGCCAGCAGAGATTGAAAAGCTATTTTCAGAAACGCTGAAAGCGTTTGGAAAGTTAGACGTGCTGATAAACAATGCCGGCGTATATGAGTTTGCAACCCTTGAAGAGATCACACCGACTCACTTCCATAAAATGTTTGATTTAAATGTTTTAGGGCTAATTTTAGCAAGCCGGGAAGCTGTCTCTCATTTTGGGGATAAGGGCGGCAATATCATCAACATCAGCTCAATAGCTAGCACCATCGCAAGAGCTAATGCTTCTGTTTATAGCGCTACAAAAGCGGCTGTCGATGCCATCACCAAATCTTTAAGTAAGGAACTCGGCCCAAGAAATATCCGAGTCAACTCTGTAAATCCAGGTCTTGTTGAAACAGAAGGCACCCAAACAATGGGGATGCTGGATAGTGATTTTCGAACTTCAGTAGAAAAAGAAAGCCCTTTACGTCGTATTGGCAAGCCGCAAGATATTGCACCTGCGGTTGTCTTTTTAGCATCCGATGATTCTTCCTGGATTACAGGCGAGACGCTTTTGATTGCGGGCGGGGTTCGTTAAAACCCGACCCCTGATAGTAAAGTGATGCCGGGAGTTTTGCTTCTCCAAAGACGATTCCCTTCTTTATTGTAAAGAGGCTCTGAAATTTCCACTTGGATAAATTTTCTAAAATATCGGTAGTGAGTAAACTCATAGCCGATGACAGCTTCAGCTGTCATGCCGGTATAGTCGGCAGAGCGCCCCTTCAATGAGATTTTCCCTCTATAGCCGGCAGCAGCTCCCATTCCAAAATAAAGATGATGTCCAAAAATGGAAATCGGGTAAAACATCACAAGGCCTTTTAAAGCGATATAGTTGTTGAGAAGGGTGGTTGAGACGTTAGAGGAAAGATCAAACCCCAAATAGCCAAGCTGCCCTCTTGTGCCAATTCCGGCTGTTGGTAAAAAGGTTCTATTGTCGCCTGGAAGAACGCTGCCCCCCATTTTAAAATACAAAAGGGTGTTGCTTGTGCAAAAAGGCTCGCTGTCATCTTCGGCATGAACTTTCGTTCCTAAAAGGCATAAGGCAATAATAAACAAAAAAGAATTCAACTTTAACATGGTGCAGCCCGCTTGTAAAAAACTATTAGAGATGAGTATTAGGATGCTTAAAAAGCATTAAGGCTAATATTTTGAGGGATTAGCTAATTATTTACAATTAGCTTAAGGCAAAAAACAGACGAACGGATACCTTGTCATAAATAGAAGCCTCCTTAGAAAATTTGAAACCGCCACTATGACGCAAAAACTGACTTAATACTTAGTTACTTTTATTGAAAAACATCTACTCACAAGCTAACGCAGTATGCTAACGTTCATGGAAGAGGCCTCTATTTAAAGGGCTACGCCGGACGGATTGGCTTCTAAGGATTCAACCTTCTCCTACAATCCTTAAGCAACTATGAAAAAATATTCCCGGGCAAGACTTGGAATCGTGAACACTATCCTTTCAAAAAAGAAACTCATAGAGCTTTTTAAAGGGAAGGGCATAGGCGCTTGCAAGAAGCAAGATAACCCCTGCTTTTTCAGCAAGCATATACCTTGTTGAATCTAAAAATACGGCGATAAGGGAAAGGAGAACCGCTATTTGAATGGGCCAAAGAATAAAACCGACTTTAAGGTTTAAAGCTGCAAGAGATGCGATCACAAGAAAAAAGGCAGTATAGATAAAACTCTTTCTAAATCCAACGTAATGGATAAAGGTCAGTAGAACAGGATGAGCTTTGGGGTTAAGCTTTCGGCAGACATCGCTTGCTGCAAAAGATGCAAAAATAAGAAGCGCAAATTGAAAGGCTTCCGGAAAGAAAATCTCTCCTTTATTAAGAACCGCTATGACAAAAAAGGGCGGCAATAGATATACAAGTTGTGTCGTTATGGCATTAAAGTAGGGCCAGTTTTCTAATGGTCCCAAATAAAAATTTTTATAATGATGCCAGCTGTAAACTGCCATAAGCAGGAAAATAAAACCGGCTAAGGATCCTGATATTAACCAAAAAAGCGCTGCAAAGGCAATTAAGAGGACTTCAAATATACCGATCACCCTTTCAAGATCATAAATTGTAAATTCCCCTCTTGATAACGGCCTTTCAGGATAGGCAATTTGATCTTTAGCTCTATCTTTTGCTTCATCCATAAGCCTAAGTTCAAAGAAAAAAAGCATTAAGGCTATCACCAAAAGGACCATTAACGCCGGCGGGTATTTTTGAAGAAGTATAGAGGAAGATAAAACAATTCCAATCGAGATCAGCAGAAAAAAAAGAAATGAAAAACGCTCTTTAAGATAAGTCAAAATTAAATGGATCATTAGAATTAGCCTCTAGGAGAATTGTAAACGGTAAAGTTTTTCATAAACACCTTTCAATCGTATCAAAGAATCATGGCTTCCTTCTTCTATTATGGACCCGTTTTTCATGACATAGATTAGGTCAGCTTGCTTAACAGTAGACAACCGATGTGCAATCGTTATGGCAGTTTTCCCTTCAATCGTTTTTTGAATCGCGTTTTCAAGATCTTCTTCTGTTTTTGGATCTATGTGAGCTGTTGCTTCATCAAAAAGGAGGATTTCGCGATTATTATAAAGAGCTCTTGCAAAAGCAAAAAGCTGGGTCTCGCCGGTGGATAAGCTTTTAGATTTAGTCAATGTTTCATTTAAATCAATGGGTCCAAATACGTTTTCAAGCCGGCTTGATTTAAAAGCTTCTTCAAGCTGTTTTGAGTCCGGTTTTTCTTCAAATAGAGTGATATTATCTTTTAAGCTTCCGGAAAAAACAACCGGGTCTTGTAAAACAACGCTAAAGTGCTTTCGTATACTTTCTTTGGAAATATTTTTTAATTCAATGCCATTGATAAGTATCGACCCCTTTTGATAATCATAAAAACGAAGCAAAAGCGTAAAAATAGTAGATTTACCAGCTCCAGTTTCTCCAACAAAAGCTATTTTCTCACCCTTTTTAACTCTAAAGCTCACCCCTTGAAGCACCCAATTTTCTTCATTATAAGCAAAATAGACGTCTTTAAATTCGATCGTTTCAATAGTTTCTTTTAGATCAATTCCCAAGTGAAGGTCTTCCCTATTTTCCTTTAGAATTTGAAAGACTCGTCTTCCCCCGGCAAAAGAGGCTTCTAAGGAATTATAACGTTCGGCAAGATCTGCAAGGGGCCTAAACACCATCGCCGCATAAAGGCTCATGGTAAAATAAAGAGAAGCATTAAAGCCATTTTTTGATGTAAACGCAATCAAAACAAAAGCTAATATGTAAAATGAGCTTGTCATGAAATCAATGCCGGCTATAAAAAATGAGAAATTATTGATAGCTCTTAAATAGCCATTTTTTAAATTCTGATTTAAGATTGTAAATTCTTTATTTTCCCTTTCTATTAGGCCAAAACTTTTAATTACTGTCACTCCGGCAAGATGCTCTTGTGTAAACGCATTTAAATCCGAAACAAGGGTTCGTATGTAGTCATAAATTTTCTTCTGATTCAATCGAAAATTGTTCGTTAAAAAAAAGACAAAAGGTAAAAGAAACAAGATTCCAAAAGCCAAATAAACGCTTAAAAAACTAATGGCCGCAAAAATAACGATAAATATGACAAGGTTGCTTAATATGGGAACAAAACTGTCAGAAAACAATTGATTCACCTGATCGACATCATGAATGGTCCTTGTAATCAAACTCCCAAGTTTCGACTTGTCTAGTACTTGCAAAGGCAAGAGAAGAATATGGCGGTAAACATCTTTTCGAAGCCTATAAAGTCCTCGTTCGGCATAAACGCTTCTTAGATAAGTGCTAAAAGATTCCGCTAAAAAGCCGATAAGCAGCACTAGGGCAAGTAAAAGCGCTCCTTTTGCAATCTTATAAAAAGTTTCTTTCCTAACCGTAATTTCAAAAGAATCTTTAAATAAAAGCTCTGACAAATGCCCCATGAAGGCAGGCAAGGAAGCTTCTATAATTTTTGCAAAAATTAACAAAATCAAAGAAAATAAAATCGGTAGCCAAAAAGGTCTTAAATAGTTCAAAAGCGGCCATAACACCGGCTCATCCTTTAAACTTTTATCAGCTTCTTTGGACATAAAAAGTATTATTCCTGCTTCAAATCCAGCTTGTTTAGCTCATAGAGGGATTGATACTTGCCATTTAGCTTTTTCAATTCTTCTGGAGTGCCTTGCTCCACAATTTTCCCTTCTTGGAGATAAAGGACCCTATCCATTTTTTCAAGAGCTGAAATTCTCTCAGATATCAAAAGGATCGTTCTTCCTTTAAAGAAGCTTTTAATTGAAGAGAGAATATGCTCTTCTGTTGTCGCATCCACGCTTGAGAAGATGTCGTCAAAAAGCAAAATGGGTCTTTTTAATAAGAATGCCCTTGCAAGAGCAAGCCTCATTTTCTGACCTCCTGATAAAGTGATTCCCCTTTCTCCGATCATAGTATCGTATTGCTCGGGAAAAGAAAGAATCGTTTCATGAAGGTCTGCAAACTTAAAAACAATCTCTAGATCCTCCATAGAAGCATCTTCACTTGCAAAACGGGCATTCTCTGCTATCGTTTTAGAAAATAGAAAAGGAATCTGCTCGCAAAGCGCTAAATTAAGGTATATTTCTTTTAAGGGAATATCTTTGATATCCACCCCTGAAAAGAGAATTTTTCCCGGGTCAATTTCATACGCCCTTGAAATTAACTTAAAAAGAGTGCTTTTTCCGCTTCCAATAGGGCCTGTTATCCCGATATGCTCCCCTTTCTTTACAAGGAGTGAAAAATCATCCAGGGCTTTTTTTGAAGCTCCCGGATAAGTAAAAGACAGGTTTTTAATTTCAAGATAAAGATCGTCCGGTTTAATTCTTATATTATTTTTGGGATCGATGACTTTGATCGGTTCATCATAAATAGCTTTCAAACGATCATAAGAGGCTTTCCCGGTTTCATAAAATGGAAAAACCCAACTTAGCATAAGAACCGGGCCATAGATATAGGATTGCACCCAAATAAATGAGAGAAGGTCAGGGGTTTTAAAAGATACGCCATAAAAATGCGAGAAAAAAGCAGCTGTCAATAAGACTAAAATAGGTGAAAGCCTTGTTAAAGAAGCGATTAATGGATAAAAGGTTCCCTCAATAGTGGTTAAATAAACACTTGGTTTAATTAAAGAATAGCTAAGTTTATTAAACACTCTTTCTAATCGTTTTTCTATCCCGGCGGATTTTACAAGTCGAATGTTAGAATAATGCTCGGCCGCATAGTCGCTTAAAGCCGCATACTTGCTTAAAACCTCCTCTGAAGAGCTGTAAATTCTTCCTTTAAAAAATGTGTAGGCTATGGGAATAGCTATAATTGGTATTAAAGCAACAAGAGCAAGCTGCCATGAAAGAAAAAAAAGAATAATCAAGCCAGGAAAAATGAGGGTCACTCCAAAGAATGGGTACATCAACCCCGGCCCCAATACATCCCTATACCTCGTGATATCGTTTGTAAGCCTGCTTAAAAGCTCTCCTATTCCATAGCGGTCAAAAAACTCTTGGGATTGATCTTCTATTCGAAAAAATATAATTTCTCGAATCCAGCTTTCAGCTTCACGGCTTATCGAAATAAAGGCGATTCGCATAAGGTATTTAAAAAAAGTCGATAAAAAAGCTACCGTTAAGAGAAGAGCTCCCCATAAGAGGATGCTATCCGGAAAATAACTTGTGAGACTCCATAAGTCCTCTTTAAAATTGCCTTTTGCATCTAACTTATAAAGGGCTTGTCTAAAGAGAAGAGGGTTTAAAAGAAGTAAGAGATTGGAAAGTAAAACAAATAGAAACCCTTTTAAAAAGCGTTTACGATACTTTAAAATAATCGCTTTTAAATTGGCAAAAAGGCTTTTTTCCATGGAATTCAAAGTTTCATGCTACTTTTTATGGCTTGTTATATAGTCTTCCATATCTTTTAAGAGAGTTGGGTATATGTGTTTTTGATCCACTTCGTTTTGAACTTGCTCTCTTGTGAGAATTCCTTTTTCTAAGCATTCGTTTAGCTCTTCTAAAAAAGCCCCTCTAAAGGGGTGGCCTGGCTTTTTCCATGGTTGGGTTGGGACATGCGTATAATGAATAATCTTAGTTGTATCATCATAGTGATCAAAATCATTCCAAATAGGGGGAAGAACGCCAAAATCGTCGTGATTCATGCCATCCGGAGCACCGCACATGGTCCCTTGATAGGAAGTCAAACCGGCATTAATGAGTGTCACCCATTCATGGATTTTCCAATGCTTTAGGTGTTCGCAATCAAGAAGCATGCAGCTTGTAAAAAAACGTTTGTCATCCATTTGTTTAGCGATGGCATTTTTCCCCTTTAAATCCATAGAAAATAACTCTTGTATATCCCCTAGACAAACCATATCGGCATCTAAATAAATGGCTCTACCCTGATAGCCGCACGCTTCAGGAATCGAAAAACGATAAAATGAAAACCCTGTATACATTTTGGTTTTCAAATTTAAAGGAATATTTTGAAGATCTTTAAATTCAACCTTCTCCTTAGTTCGTTTCGTGACACTATACTTAAGAACTTGAGTTGGAAGCCATTGCATGGGTTCTGTCCCGATAAAAATCCTGATTGTGTTTTCCATAGACTGGAACTTCCCTAAGTTTTAAAGGTTTAGTTTTTTTAAAAAATTAGATGATACCCAAAATGCAACATAGCGAATGCACCGTAATCTCTGCAAGGAGGGTTTAAGAATTTGAGAAGGTAGAAGAAAAAAAAGGCCCTAATTAATTAGGGCCTTTAATGTTATTCGGGGAAAATATTTTTAAAAACTCTTGCTAAGTCATGGTAGGTCAAGAAGATAAAAAAGCCGATAATCAATATCCCGAAAGGTATGATCAATTTTTCCATAGTTTTTGGCTTTATTCTCTTTCCTGAAACCATTTCGTAAAGGGCAAAAACAATCGTTCCGCCATCTAATACAGGGATGGGCAAGAGATTAATTACCCCAAGGTTTAAGCTGATAAACCCAATCCAATAAAGTACTTCTTTTAAGCTGACCATAAAGCCTTCATGAACGACTTGGACAATCCCGACAGGGCCGCTCATCCACTTTGGACTTAAATTTCCGCTTAATAGCGCATATAGCGTGCGATAGATTTCGCCTATAATTCCTTTAAAAAGCTCAATCGGACCCGGGTTATAAGTCACTTTACGATCTTGAACATTTGGAATGCCTAGTTGCAGCTGATTCTCTTCGTTCTCAAGTCTATTTAAAGCGTACGCTCTTTTTTCAGGATCTTCAATTTTTTCAATCCGTTGCCTTTCTTCTTGAATGGCAGCTGCGAAATCTTCTTGAACTTCTAAAAATTCGCTTCGCTTTTTTGGAGCTACAGTTTTTAAAAGGATAAGATTTCCGGAACTTCTGATCGGGGCTTCAAGACCGATTGAATTGGCAATCTTTTTTAAGTCGCTCCATTCTGTCCTATCATCAAAGTCATTGTCAGATTGATCATAATTTGTGGGCACTAAAATTTTACTGTCTCGTTCAGCAATAATGGTGACTTTACGCTCTTGTAAAAGCTTTAAAAGCTCGTAGGAAAATCGGATCCTTTCGCCGTTAACCGCGATTATTTTATCACCCACTAAAAGAGGCGCTTCGCTATCTGAAAAGGGGTGTCTTGGAAAAGCTTCTTCTTCTGTATCCCTATCGATAAATTTAAGCTCTTTTTCAATAACAGCTTCGTTATTTAAATTATAAGGCAAAGCATAAAGCATATTTAGCTTTAAAGACTTTAGATTGGCTTCATGCTGCCAGTCGGATAACTCATCACGAATTTCAGGATCAAGCTTTAGCTCTTGAACTTCCACGCGAGGCACTCTCTTATGAAGAATTTTTCCTTGGCGTTCAATGGTCAAATAAACGCGGTCGTCATTTAAGATTTTATTGAGCTGCCTTAAAGAAAAAATAACTTCGCCATCTGCCCAGAGAATTCTATCGCCGTATTGAAGGCCGCTATTTTCAAGTGGGGATCCGGTAAGTAACGGGTTTTCTTTGTCCCCGATCTTGTTGTAGATGATGTAGTGCGCTGAATCGACAATACCGGAAGTTAGAATTCCTTTATCCGAAGCTAAGGGGTTAGGGTAAGTCTTAACACTTAGCTTAAAAGGCTCTTTTTCTTTTTTAAAATAATTCACTTTATTGCCAAGGACTTGGATTTCATCTCCTTGAGTCATAGGCATGTAAAGATGATCTTTAATTCCTGAATAAGCACTCGATCCGTAAGCTGTAATCTCATCTCCCGGTCTAATACCTGCTTGATAGAGTTGCGATTTAGGGTCTACCCAGCCGATTTTGTGAGTAAATTCAGAAAAATTTTTCTCACGTCCGCCCAAGGCATAAAGAAGACCAAAAATTAAAAGGGCAAAAGCAATATTCATGAAAGGTCCGGCAAAAGCAACCTTTATACGATCCCACGGGCTTTTACCAAAAAAACCATCTGGAATTTCGTAAGGGTCTCCACCCTCTTCCGTCTCTTGTCCTTTAATTCGGACATAGCCCCCAAAGGGAAGCCAGCCAATTTGCCACTTTACGCCATTTCTTACCCATGAGTAAATGGGGCGGCCAAAACCAATTGCAAAAGTTTCAACACGCATCCCAACACGCCTTGCCATAAAATAATGGCCTAGCTCGTGGATGAATATCAAAAAGCTTAAGCAAAGTAGAGCGAGAATAATGCTCAAGATCATTGGATTCAAAGTCCTTATCTGAATGGATGAAGTAAAAAACCGCTATTAAAAAACCAAAAACTCTTTACCGTGAGGTAAAGCGCTATTGGGTTTCCGATTAAAGTATCCATTATGACATAAGATAGGGTATAGTTTAAAGACTAAAGAAGAGCTAACCCTCGATTCCGACCTCTAAAATTAAAAGTTAAATTTGGTTTTTTTTTGGTTTAAACCCAAATGGCCAGCCAATTCTTCATTTAGTCCCAAGGGCTTAAGACATTTTTGTAAATGGCATGGGGGCAAGGGAGGAAACCTTGGCGAATAAATGCGAATAGAAGATCACTGAAATAAAGTGAATATTAAATGAAGATTATGGCTAACTTTTTTTTGAAAGAAGCAATATGACTAATTGAAATAAAGGCTGTCTAAAGAACTTTTACCCGTTGATGAGCCACCTCTTTTGTCTTACTTAAAAACAGGTAGGAGGAAGCTGAGGCCTCAATAAGTTAAAGCAATTCTTTTCGCCTCGTTATCAACTTCTATAATATCGTCTAGCGAATGAATGGCAATCGGCTCGTAAGCGTCCATTAGTTTATTTAATTTATTTCCGATTTCTAACCAAGACACTTGATTTTTTGAAAATCTTTCTACTAACACTTCATTGGCAGCATTCATAAAACAAGGCATGCTTTTTCCAATTTTTAAAGCATCAAACGCCAGTTTTAAACAAACAAAACGGTTGAAATCGGGCTTTTGAAAGTGAAGACTCGAAAAAAGCTCAAAATTGAAGGGCTCTAAAAGACCTTTTTTTCTTTCAGGGTGGGTTAAAGCGTATTGGATGGGAACAAACATCGTCGGACGGCTCATCTGGGCCATCATCGATCCATCAATAAACTCAACTAAGCTATGGATCACACTTTCAGGGTGGATGACCACTTCAATTTTTTCAACCGGGATATCAAATAAAAAATGAGCTTCAATGACTTCAAGGCCTTTATTCATTAAAGTTGAGCAATCGATTGTAATTTTTGGACCCATCTGCCATGTCGGGTGCTTTAGGGCTTCATTGTAGGAAATGGAATCTAATTCATCGTATGAACGGTTTTTAAAGGGGCCGCCGGAAGCTGTAATAATTAATCTTGAAACTTCATTCTTGGCATTCCCTTTAAGACATTGAAAAATAGCGCTATGCTCACTATCAACGGGTAAAAGATTTGCACCCTTTTTTTTGGCTAACTCTAAAATGAACTTTCCACCTGATACTAAGGCTTCCTTGTTGGCAAGCGCGATATCTTTGCCGGCCTCTATGGCTTTGATGGTCGGCTTTAAGCCTAAGGTTCCTGAAATTGCTGAAACAACAAGCTCGGAAGATGCCCATGAGCTTGCGAGAAGAACCCCTTCCTCTCCTTCTAAAATTTCTTTATTCGGCAAAATTTTTCTTAATTCAAAAGCCGCTTTCCTATCATAAAGCGCTATAATTTCAGGATCAAATTCAAGCGATTGTTTATAGAGGGTCTCCCAATCGGATTTTGCTGCAAGCGAAACTACTTTGAACTCTTCTTTTCCAAGATTTCGAATCACATCGAGAGTCTGCTTTCCAATAGATCCTGTAGATCCTAATATAGCGATTTTTTTCATACTTGAACCTTTCTTTCATTTTTTTACCAATTATTTTTCAAATTTCTCTTAAAAAAATGAAATTCTTTAAATAAAAAGTAACAAGCGGTGATTATAAATATAATGGCTATAGCCAAAATGGTAGTTCCGGCTGTCGATAAAGCAAGAGAGTAAAGAGAGAGGGCATGTCGAGCCATGGCGACTCCAAAAAGAGAGGCTAATATGCCTAAAAAACTTGCCATTAATAGCATCTTGTGAAGCTCTTTTGTCAAAAGCCTGGCCGCTAAGACAGGGCCCGTCATTAAAGCCAAGACCATAATGACCCCAACTGCCCTAAAAGCACTTGTCACTGTAAAAGAGGCTTGCGTCATGATGAGATAGTTAATAGACGTCACTGAAAAGCCAAGCGAGGATGCAAAGAAAGGGTCAAAAGAAGTAATCAGGTATTCCTTATAGAAAAGGATCAGGATTGCAAGATTAATGCCAAGGACAATAAGAGATAGCTTTAGATCGTTGATATGCAAGGCATCGACATTTCCTGTAACAAGTTCAGTCCCTACATGCTGAGACCTTGTCAGTAAAGTGACAAGTGTAATTCCTATTGCAAAAAGAGTTGTGAAGACAAGCCCGATACTCGCATCTTCTTGCAGTTTCATGGTTTTAGTAAAAAATTCGGTTAAAAAAGAAGTTGCAATTCCCATGACTAAGGAAGCTGCAAGAAGAATAAAAAGATTGGCATTGTTTGAACTTTCGTGGCTTTCTTGAAATGAAATGCCGCTTAAAAAATAGGCTGCTACAATCCCAACTAAAATAGTGTGTGAAATAGAATTAGCCAGCATAGCCATTTTTCTTAAAACAAGAAAGGACCCGATAAGGGCGGAAGATATGGAAATGGAAATTAAAGTAAGGAGCTGAATTTCATCTGAAACAAGCTCGCTTGGATTTAATATGCCCGTGAGAAAGAGAAAGATTCTTTTTATAAATAAAAGAATAAAACCAAAAAAATCTTCTCCTGTATAGGGGTTAAAAGGCGCTTTCATTAAAAGAGCTCCTCTTTGGGGATCGGCTGCTCGTGAGGGTCTTTTTCCGGATCCTTTAAAAGTCTGGTAAGCTCTCTTTCAAGTTCAGGGGTAATGATATGCTCCATTTCTTCAGCATTTCTATGAACTTTTTCAACGGATACATTTAAATAATCAGCTAAATAAACTTCCCAAAGCCTATGGAGCCTAACAATACGTTTTGCCCAAGCTTCCCCCTCTTTTGTCAGACTGTACCCTTCTTTATTTTTATCTATCCAGCCGCTTCTTTTTAATTGAAAAAGAGCAAAAGCAATAGTTAGGTTGGAATTATTTTGATAGGAAGCTATTTTGTTAAAAGATGCAGGATGGGTAGGTTTAGCCCGCCATAGGGATTTCAAAATATTTTCAAGAAGGCATTTATATCTAAAAGATAATCTTCTAAAAAAACGGACAAATAATCCTCTTTCAGGGGCAAAAAATAGAGCTAGGATGCAAAAAAACGAGGAAACCAAAACAATGGTTGGCCCAGTTGGCAGCGATAGGCGCTCATTTGGGTATAAATTGGATAAATAGATGCTCGCCTCATTAGAGAAGACATTTCCAAGAAACCCGCTTGCCATGCTAAAGAAAGCAGCTAGAAGAAACAGGGTAGAGAGCCTATGGGTAAATTGCCTTGCTGTTGCAGCGGGCGCAATTAGCATAGCGCTCATTAAAACAACACCCACAGTTCTAACTCCAATACAGATAGCGACAGCAATTAAAAAAGAGAAAAAAGCATCAAGCGCGCCGACTTTTAAGCCTAAACTTCTAGCATAAGCCGAGTCAAAACAAAGAACCTCTATTTCTTTAAAAAGAAGCGTGAATATCACAAGCAAGGCAAGGGTTAAAACCACATAAATTTTGAGATGAGAGAAAGTCATCGTGGCAGCTTGCCCGTATAAGAAGCTTTGCGCTTTTTGATACATTTCAGAGAAAGCAAATTGAACATAACTTGCTAAAAGAATGCCAATGCCAAAAAAAAGAGAAAGGACAAAGCAAAGGGCCGCATCTTGTTTCACTTTAAAAACAGATTCTAATATTCGTATGCTAAAAATCCCCAAAAATGAAGCGATCACGCCCCCGAGAATGGAAAGGAAAACAAAAAGAGGACCTTCTCCTCCTTCATAGCTTGAAAGCAAACCGCTAAGGATAATCCCCATGATAATTCCAGGGTAAGCGGCGTGCGATAAAGTCTCTCCGATAAGCGATTCTTTCTTTAAAAAAACAAACACCCCGACAATCCCGGATGATAGACACATAAGCATGGAGCCAATTGTCGGAGGCATTAAAACAGGATCTAGGAAATAATCAAAAATGAACATGGACTGCTATTTAAACCCTTCGAGCTTTGATTCAGACAGCTTATTTGCCTCTTCAAATAAAGAATAACTCTTTCCATAGGCTTGATATAATTTTTCGGTAGTGAAAGTAACATCTGTCGGCCCGGATGCAATAAGCCTGACATTTAAAAGAATAAGCCAATCAAAATAGCTTTTAACCGTATTTAGGTCATGATGGACAATAAAAACGGTCTTTCCTTGATCTCTTAAATCATGGAGCAGGCCCATAATGATTTTTTCACTTGCAATATCAATGCCTGAAAAAGGTTCATCTAGAAAATAGATATCGGCATCCTGAACAAGGGCTCTTGCAAGAAACGCCCTTTGCTGCTGGCCGCCTGAAAGTTGGCTGATCTGTCTTTTTGCAAAAGATTCTATTCCGACAAGCTTTAAATAGTGTTCGCTTGCTGCAAAGTCGGCTTTTTTTGGCCTATTAAAAAGTCCAAGCTTTCCATACCTTCCCATAGTGACAAGCTGCTCGACTGTGACAGGGAAATCCCAATCTACACTCTCTCTTTGGGGAACGTAGGCAATTTTTCGATACGCCTCTTTAAAAGACTCTCCAAAGAACTGGATTTTTCCGGATAAGGGGGTAATGAGGTCGATGACAGCTTTCAAGAAAGTACTTTTACCGGCTCCATTAGGGCCGATAATGCCGACTATTTTAGCTTTAGGTATGGCGAGATTGATATCCCAGAGCGCGACAGTTTTTCCATAGCTTACCGTCAAATTATTAACGACTAATGAAAAATGCTTAAGCTCATCTTCGTTCATTTCATTCATTGCATTTCAAAATGCCTCCCTTTTGAGGAAAGAGATTCGAGGCGATTAACTCGGCATCATATCGAAGCATTTTTAGATAGGAATCGCCTCTTGACCCTTCTTTTCCCATAGCATCGGCATAAAGAGAACAGTTCGCAATGCGAATAACGCCCCCTTTTGCTTCAATGGCTTCGACAATTTTTTTAAGCGAGTTTTGGGAAACATTCGATTCTGGGAAAATCACTTCAATATTATAGGTCCTAAGATGATTAATAATAAAATTAATGTCTTGCAAACTTAACTGGCTATCGGGTGCAAGGCCTTCCGGCGCTTGGAATCTTTTGCTCCATGAACCTGTCTTAACTTCTTCATCTGTAGCAAGATAGGCTCTTGCGAAATAATTAAAAGCGTCATGGCTTGTGACAAGGTATCTCTTTTCTTCCGGGACCTCATGCAAAATGTTTTTCACTGAGAGGTGAAGCTCTTTTAGTTCTTTTTCAAGATTGAAAGATCTCTCTTTATAAAACTCTTTATTAGCCGGATCTTGTTTAGAAAGGGCCTCTGTAATAACAGGAATGGTTTTTGCAAATAAAGAAACGTCCATCCAAATATGAGGGTCCACTTCTTTTCCTAGATATAGGACCTCTTCAGGGTGAGTTTCCTTTAAATAGTCCCCAATCGCATAGGCATTCTTTTTTTCATAAAGCAGCTGCTTTAAACTTGGTCCGTGTTCTAAATTAAGGCCATTAAAAAAAATCAAATCGGCACGGGCAATCTTTTCGTCATCCCCTTTTACCAATTGATAGGAGTGAGGGTCAAGCTCTCCAATAATTAAAGGCAGAGTATCAACCTTATCGCCCCCGATTTCCTTAACGAGATCATGGATCATTCGAGTGGTAGTTAAAATTTTTATTTTACCGTTTGACTCAAACCATTTTTTTAGATCATTCTGGCGGGAATTATTTTGAGCGCAAGAAAACGAACAAATAAGAAGAACAATAAAAGAAAAAGCCCTAATCAAACGCATGCTTTTCCCTCTTTTGCAAGTCCATACAAGAATTCATAGTCATAGATGCCCATAGAGCAGCCTTTAGTAAATTGAATGCGTAACGCATACCTTCCAACGCTTTTTATCTTGGTAGCAGAAGTCTCCTGCCTTATCTTCGTCTCTTGAGATTCAGAGCAAAGAGCGCAAGGGCATTTTTTTTCAAGATCGCTCAAATTGTACTCTCCAATCAGTCCATCTGTCCACTCTATAACGAAATGATGCCTATCTTTTTGCCAGATTTTTTTTAAAAGAGGTTTAAGACTTCCCATAATTACATCTCCTTCCACTCAAGTTCAAAGCTTTTTAAGGCTAAATCGTTTTTATTCAGGATCTCGATTTCTTTAATTAAAGCTTTTCCAATGGACTCAATGGCCGATTTTGCAGGTCCATGAAAACTTGCGTCACATAAACTTTTTCCAAGATCCGAGGCCTTTGAAACCTCCTCGTCTATTGGAATTTCACCAAGCAAAGGGTATCCGCTAGCAAGACTTAAAGATTCCCCCCCTTTTTTTCCAAACGGGTAGCTTTTGACCCCGCTTGCTTCTTCAAAGTAGCTTAAGTTTTCAACGATTCCAAGAATCGGAACCCCCATTTCTTCAAAGGAAAGAAGCGCCTTTTTAACATCTAAAAGAGAAACTGCCTGAGGCGTTGTAATTAAAACGGCACCAAAAAGCGGTATTTTTTGACAAATTGTTAAGGGAATATCGCCTGTGCCAGGAGGAAAATCGATCAAAAGATAATCAAGATCTCCCCAATCGGCATCGTTAATAAATTGAGAGATGATCCCCGTGGCGATAGGAGCTCTTACAATAGCTGCTTTTTCATCGGGTCTAAAATGGGCGAGAGATAAAACCTTTAATCCTAAAGCAAGAGCCGGCATTATTTTGCCATCTTTTTGGAAAGGAAGCTTGTCTTCAGGTAGCATTTTTCGTAAAGAGGGTCCATAAATATCGCCATCGAGAAGCCCAACTTTAAAACCAAGTTTTTTAAGAGCAAACCCGAGCTGAGCCGTTAGAGTGGATTTTCCAACCCCCCCTTTCCCGGCAGCTACGGCAATGTATTTGGTCTTAGGCTCTTTTTTTTCATAGAGAGGCAGCGGCATAACTACTCCAAAAACTTTAATTCAGGTGAGATCTACATCTTCAAGTCAGTCATTCTATAGCGGCAGACGTAAAACAATCAATTTGAATGTTCTTGCTTTTCAGAAGCCTTTCCCCTTCTAAAAAGCACAAGTTTGGCTTCAATTAATTAAAAAGTAATAAAATTTACAAAATAAATAAAAAATCTTAATTCAATATTTAAACATTGAATTAAAAAAGTGAAATTATTAAAATTTTTTAAAACCAAAAAACTTGATTAAGAACGTATAGCTCTTAACTTTTTTGTGATTTGATGAAAAAGTAAAACATCAAAAAAACGGCCTGGTTTGATTTATTATTAATTTGATTGCTTGGGTAAGGAAATTTTCAAACGAATGACTTTTCAGTCGATTTTGTTAGTTGCCTCATGAAATTGAATAATCAAGAAGTAACGTTTTTTTATCACTTGAACATTTTTTCTCAGATTTTATAAAAAACACATTGCAATGTTTTTAATATTATAATATTACCATTGCTCTATAGAGCCTGAATTCCACAATTTGATAGGTTATTAAGTTTGCAAAAAATGAAAAATCAAATAAAAAATTTTGCAAATAAAAAATTCTTTTTTTACAGTTAGAGGGCGGTCTTATTCGCTACCCGATTGTTATTAAAAAAACAATTTGAAAACTTCAAATGGACACCTTTGTAAATTTTTATTTCAAGGCTTCAAAAAAAAATAAGAGTTTGAATTAATCTCGCTCAATAATTTGAGCAAAATGCTTTTTAAGAAAATCTAAACAAAACGAGGTAGGTTAAAATGACACACCATACAGATAAGGAACTCGAAGAAAAGCTTCAGTCATCCATTCAAAAAGCAGTCGTCAAAATCGGTGCGAAAAAAGAAAATGACATTTGTCGCTATCTCCCTATCAATTCAGGTGGTTACATTCATCATTTTACAATGAGAAAAATGAAAACTGAAAATCCAAATGAACTTTTGGTCATGATTGATAAGTACATTTTGAATGTAAATAAGCCAAAAGCTGTTCCGCCAAAACCAAGAGCTGCAAGAGGTTCAAGAAAAATGCGCGGGAATTTCTTTTTTACCAAGCAAGACATGGAAAGACTCCTTAATATGGCTAGAATCGCCGGCGATAAAGAGCTTGTTAAAAAATTAACTCCAAGAGAAGATCTTCGCACAATCAAACGTAAATTAATTTCTTCCATAAGACATGGCCGTATTGAAAGAGACTTATGGGAATCTTACGTAGAAGCTCAAACAAATCAAAATCAGACAACTGCTGCACAACTTACAAAAAGCGATGTGCAAAATGCTTTCGCAGCTGTTGCCGGAAACAAATAATTTCTATAAGAACTAAGAGACAGCTTGCCTGTCTCTTGTTTTTTCTTTATTTCTTTGAATAAATTCCTTATTTAATTTTCTTAAATCTAAATATATTTATGCAAAGAAACTTCTATGAATCAATATGCTCTCGGAATCCTTCTCCCCCAAGAAATCAAAAAATCGATTTTTTTTATTCAGTCCGGCATCCCAAATATTACTTGGTTAAATCCGGAAGATCTTTTTTTTCCTGTACAGTTTTTCGGATTGCTATCTGCTGAAGACCGTTTAGATTTATTATCTTTACTAGACACCTTTTCTTTTCCTTCATTAAATTTGAAATTAGCTAAAATTAAGGTCTCTATCAATAAACATAATTCAGGATTTATCTATTCTGAGATAGAAGCCTCTTCCCTTCCTCTTTTGCAAAAGTTTGCCAAAGACCTAAAAGAACATATAAAACCGCTTAACTTATCTTTTTCTAAAGAAAGAAAAGAATTTCAAACTCTTGTCGGATCTTTTAAAAACACAAACCCTGAATTTCTGTCTTACTATCTGGAAACCAAAAATAGTTTTCTCACCCCTTCCTGGAAAACAGAAATTTACAGTTTTTTAGAAATTCCCTTGAACTCATTTCACATTTCGATTGAAAAAAAATTTTTAAAAACAAGCTAAAGATAAAACTTTCTCACCCGAATATAAAAAAATATTTTTTTAAAAAAAATTAAATAAAACACATTTACTTCAACTAAACTATAAAACAAAAAACTAACATTCCTTAATTTATTAGGTTTAAATAGCATTAACATTGTTACAAAATCATAAGTTGTTGATAATAAAAACTTTGTCTATTTATGGCTCAGAGTAAGCTAAAAAGGCGATTCGAAGTTAGATTTCCTCTTGCTTTTATTCTATATACTGCCTATCTTTTCCCTATCGTTATGAATGCTTCAATAGTTTAATCTGAAAAGGGCTTGCAGTAGATTCAGTGCTTATAAGCCTTCCCTCTCTAAGAAAAGCGTTCGAGCAATTTTCAACAAACACTAAAGGAAACCATATTATGTCAGAAGACGTAAAAGCAGAATTTGGCAAGATTCGCTCATTTTTATGGCCGGTCCATAATTATGAATTGAAAAAGCTATTGCCTATGTTCATTATTTTCTTTTTCATTTCATTTAACTACACTGTTTTGAGAGATACAAAAGACACACTTATTGTCACATCCTCCGGTGCAGAATCTATTCCATTCCTAAAATTTTGGGGAGTTGTTCCTTGCGCTATCCTCTTTATGTTGATATACGCAAAACTTAGCAACGTTCTCAGCAAAGAAAAGCTCTTTTATGTAACTATTACACCTTTTCTCGTATTCTTTGGTTTGTTTGCTCTTGTACTCTACCCTTACCGCGATGTTTTACATCCAAACGAAAGCATGGATTGGCTCCAAGCACATCTTCCGCAAGGGATGTCCGGACTTGTAGCTTGCTTTAGAAACTGGACTTACTCCCTTTTCTACATTCTTTCCGAACTTTGGGGAAGCGCTGTTCTATCTCTTATGTTTTGGGGCTTTGCAAATGACATCATGCGTGTGACTGAAGCAAAACGTTTCTACACACTTCTTGGCCTCGGTGCAAACGTAGCTCTTCTTTTCTCCGGCCAAGCGATTGCGTACTTCTCTGACATCCGTAAATACCTTCCTCCAGATGTCGATGCATGGCAAATCTCACTAAACTACCTGATGTCGATGGTGGTCATAGCAGGCATAGGCGTCATTGCAACTTACTGGTGGATGCAACGAAATGTCTTAACAGACAAACGCTATTTCGATCCTGAAAACATGGAAAAGAAGACAAAAAAACCAAAAGCAAAATTATCCATCATGGAAAGCTTTGCTTACCTTGCAAAATCAAACTATATCCTTTGCATAGCTCTTCTTGTTATAGCTTACGGTATCTGCATTAACCTTGTAGAAGTTACCTGGAAAGGAGAACTTAAAAAGCAATATCCTAACCCGAATGATTACAGCACGTTTATGGGAAGGTTCTCTCAGATGACAGGCTTTGTAACCATTATCATGATGTTTATCGGGGGATGGATTATCCGTAAAAAAGGATGGGGCTTTGCAGCAGCAATCACACCAACTGTCCTCCTTTTAACAGGTATCGGCTTCTTCTCCTTTGTAATTTTCAGCGATTCCCTGCAACACTATATCACTATGCTTGGAACCACGCCTCTTTTCCTAGCTGTAATGTTTGGAACGGCTCAAAATATTATGAGCAAGTCAAGCAAGTACTCTCTTTTTGATCCGACTAAGGAAATGTCATATATCCCGCTTGATCAAGAAGCAAAAGTTAAAGGAAAAGCTGCTATCGATGTGGTCGGCGCAAGGCTTGGAAAATCGGGTGGCTCCCTAATCCAGCAAATTCTCCTTGTAGGATTTGGATCTCTTGCTGCTATCACACCCTATATTGCGATATGCATGATAGCAACCATTATTGTTTGGCTTTTCGCTGTTAAATCCTTAAACAAGCAATTCGTCGAATTAACCGGCGAAAAAGCGCAAACCGGCGCGCAAGAAGCACAGCCTGCAAAAGCGTAAACTTTTTTTGAAAGAGCCAAAGGCCCTTTCTTAGATCCAAAAATCCGCTCTTTGAAAAAAGAAGCGGATTTTTTTATATTTATTTTTGAAAAAATATTTTACCCCCCTCCCCGTCTTTTCAAGGCATTGAAAACAGTTTTTAATTAAAGAAATAACTTCACTATAAATTTAAAAATTATTTTCGCGCCCATTAATAATGGCTAAAATATAAGATTGCAAATCTTCAATCGGTTTACCTTTGTCTATTTTTTATAGACAGAACCTTATCTCATCTGTTATGCTGTCTCAAAGTGAATTTTAGAATTCTTTTTTACCCTTTTCTTATCGAAAAAATCTAGAATTGGACCTGGGATAGAATTCGAAAAAACAGCTTTTTAGATTAATGAAAGAATCCCTAATTTTTTTACAGGCTCTCATTAAGTTTAAAAATGAAATTATTAAATTTTTGCGAAACAAAAAAATGACCGTGACTTAACTTAAAAAACTTTGAACTGAGGGATCATTTTCGCAAAAGTAAAAAGCTCAAAAAAACAAACTTAACATCCCCTTTAAGTAACAAGAAGAAGGACAGCCGTCATGGAAAAACAAAAGCGTTGGCAGCTCTATCTTATCATTGCAGTGATCGCTCTCACGCTCTACAATATTCTTCCAACCATATTTTTTTATACAAAACCTTTAAAATCCCCTGTGGATGAGAGAAGGGCTAATGCAATTTCAGAAAAAATTGTTGGCAGAGTGAACGAGCTAGAAGAAGACTCTATAGAGTGGCTTCAATCTTTTACAAAGCACATCGGAGTGCATCCGAGCTCTATAAAAGTTGATGATAAGGATTCAAGTCTTATCATGGTTCATTTTGAATCGCAAAATGAAGCCAATTTATTTCGAAGATTACTGCCGTCCGCAGGAGCTTTAATTCCATTTGTTCCCTCTCAACTTGAGATTTACGGCGGTTCTGATGAGGATTTAAAATCTGTAATTGTCTTAAGGCAAATCGGTTTCAGATTACAAGATCAAGATATCCCAACCCTTTTCAAGTATTCCACAAAGTATGACAAAAACGGGGCTATTAATTCTTTTTATAGAAACATTGTAAATGATCGCGTAAGCACAATCGCTCTCAGTTTTGGCGGCGAAAGTCAAATGGCAAGACGAATTCAAGAACTTCAGAGCTTAAGCGATGAAGAAGCCATCGAAAGCGCCTCTCAAATCGCAAAAGAAATTATTGATGCAGAGCGAGCTCTTGGCAGAAGCGACCCAATATTTAAACGTTGGTTAAAAAGCTTCGGGCTTACCAATGCGGCCTCATCCAAAGAACTTATCACGGGTTTTATTGCAAAATCAGAACTCTTGCAAGGGGCCCTTTCAAGAAAAGAAGAAACTTTAAACAAAGAGTTGAAACAAGCGATCAAAAATGAAGAACTCATTGATGGCTCCATCGAAGATTCTTTAAAAATTACTGCCAATCAGAAAAAAGCGCTTAATGATGCAAATGAAGTCTTAAAAAGAAATTCGGACCTGTTTGCTCAAAATTTAAAGCCTCTAACAGAGACGGAAATTGACTCTTTGTTAAAAGAAAGCATAAAAGCCTCAAAATTAGATGCAAGACAGATAATCTCATTAAAAAACACTAACCCTTTTGTGGAAGCGCTTATTATTGATTGGAGCAACGATAAAATAAGCTTAGAGTTTTATCCTGACATTCAAAAGATCCGGTCTTCCATTCCTTCTTCTGAAGCTGAAAGCTACGTTAAGGATAAAGTAGGTGATTTGATCATCAATGATATTGCAAGAGCCTCTTCCATATCAGATGAATCCATTCAACCAAGCGGAGACACTTTTGCAGTTTCTACGAGTACCCTTACAAGCCCATATGCCCTTTTGGCACTTGATCTTGGCGCTCTTGCAAACAAAATGGGAGATCAATTTTTAAATCAAATTAAATCAGGCTGGTCTCCAACCCATCCCGATCTTACAGATAAAAATTATCCTATCTCTACTTACGAAGAGTATAAAAAACTATCAAAACAAGATCAGAAGCTAGGCCTTCTTGTTTATGTTCCGTCAGTTTCTCAAAACCGATTGCCTGATCTAAAAAAAGGATCAATCTATATTATAGCTAAGGGGCTTGATTCAATAGCATCAACCTATCGAGATAATAGCAAAGCCGAAAATGCAGAGGCTTTCTCAAAAGATGTTAAACAGCTCACTGATATGCTTAAAAGAAGCGGGTTTATCGGTTATCCGGGATCAAGTCTTGGCGGGGATTCCCCTTTTGCTAAAGACTATATCTTTGAGCTTGAAGACTATTACTCAAATTTAGTTAAGGCTACACGCGAAAACTTTACCGTAAAAGGTTCAAAACGTTACGCCGTTTTAGATTTAACTGATGTTGAACAGCGAATCTTAGCTGAAAATAAAATCGAAGATCGCATGCAAGAAGACCTCTTGAAATGGAAAGATGAGTACCAAGCCTCTCTTGTTTCTCAAAACCCGAACGCAAGGCTGCTTGTGCCTCCGCCAACCGAAAACCCTTACTGGCAAAATTTTAAAATCAGTTTGGCGAAATATTTTAGGGGGGATGATCGAAAAATCCTTAAATGGGGTCTTGACCTTTCAGGTGGAAAAACGGTTCGAATCGGCTTAAAAGACTCAAGCGGTCAAACTGTGACCAATCCGGATGACTTAAAGCAAGCCGTCAATGAGCTTTATACCCGTATTAACAAAATGGGAGTCTCTGAAAGAACCATCCGAATTGAGAACAACAATATTATTCTTGATTTTCCAAGCTCCCAAGGTCTTTCGGCTGCTGAATTGATTAAAGCTTCCGCTATGCATTTTCACATTGTCAATGAGAAATTCTCAACCACCAATCCTGAAATGCGAGAAGCCATTTCTACTTTCTTGCAGCAAGTTTGGAATGAAGCGGTAGTGACGAATAGAAAAGATATTGAAAGCATTAATGAGATCGCATGGAAACACCTTGGCGGCGATGAAATCACAGATACCATTCAACCAAGAGGGGAAAATGCGAAATTCCTTTTTGAAAATGGTCTTAGGCTTGCAAATTTAAGAACGCAACCTTTAAGCCACGCTTTTGATGATACTTTATCTTCTATCGGCATGATTAAAGGAGATGATTTCTCTGATTGGTTCGGTCAAACCAACCCTCTTATGGTTGTGTTCCATAATTACGCACTTGAAGGAGCGAGCTTAACAGATGTTCAAGTCGGCTACGATCCTAAAGACGGTAATGCTCTTTCTTTCCAAGTTAAAGGATCTTATGATAATGCCGAAGGAAATCCAAGAACTGACTTCTATGCTTGGACCTCCCAATTTTCTCAAGACCAGATAAGAGGCACGCCAAAAGCTTCCTATACAAGAGGTGAAGGCTGGAGAATGGCCGTTATCTTAAATGGCCGCATCATCAGCATGCCCTCTTTAAAAGCTGCTCTTCGCGATGGCGGTTCTATTAGCGGAAGGTTTTCTCAAAGAGAGATTGATCAACTTGCAGCTGATTTAAAAGCAGGCTCATTATCCTTTACTCCAAGAATATTGTCCGAGCAAAACGTCAGCCCGGAACTTGGAAAAGAAGAGAGGACAAAAGGAATTTTTGCTTCCATCATTGCTATCTGCCTTGTGGTTGCACTGATGTGCGGCTATTATCGATTTGCCGGACTTGTAGCCTGTATTGCGGTCTTTTTCAATATTCTAATTATGTGGGGAGTGCTCCAAAATTTAGGAGCCGCTTTAACCCTTCCCGGAATTGCGGGTATCGTATTAACTATCGGTATGGCAGTTGATGCAAACGTTCTCGTATTTGAAAGATATAAGGAAGAATATAAAATTTCCGGAAGAGTCGGACCGGCAATCCAAGCCGCCTATAGTAAAGCTTTTAGCGCCATTGTGGACTCAAACGTCACTACAATCATCGCAGCTTTGATCTTGCTTCAATTTGATTCAGGTCCAATCAAAGGATTCGCTGTTACCTTGATAATCGGTATCATCTCGTCCATGTTTACCGCCTTATTTATGACTCGATACTTTTTTACCGGCTGGGTTAAGAGAAATAAAGATAAGCCTTTAAATATGTCTGATTGGATTGGCAAAACCAACTTCAACTTCTTGGCACAAACCAAAAAAGCAGTTATTACAACCTTTATAGTGCTTCTTTTAGGGTCTTATTTCTTTATATCACAAAGAAATAACATCTTCGGAATGGATTTCCTCGGCGGTTATGCGCTGACTGTGGAGCTTAAAGAAGATCCGGCTATCGATTCTTATCGTCTTGATGCAAAAGAAGCTTTAGTAAACGCAGGGTTGCAAAGCAATGAAGTGGATGTAAGACAACTTTCAAGACCTAACCAATTGAAAATAGAATTGAGTACAGCCCTTGAAGAACCGGGTAGAGTTTTCCATGGTATGCCGGAAACAATAGAAAACCCGGGGTCTGCGTATCTCTTCGAGCACAACCCTCGCTTGACTTGGATTGTTGAAGCATTAAATAAGGCAGGCTTAAGCATCCCGGATAGCCAATTAAAACAGTTGGATTCTAACTGGACTGTCATGAGCGGACAATTTTCGGATGCCATGAGAAATAATGCCATTATAGCTCTATTCTTAGCGTTAGTAAGCATCTTAATTTACATCACGCTTCGATTCGAGTTTAAATACGCCATTAGTGCGGTCATCGGCCTTGCGCATGATGTTCTCATTACACTTGGCATTATAGCTTTATTTAATAAGCTCGGATTCCCGGTTCAAATAAACTTGGAAATTGTCGGAGCTATTATGACCATCATCGGCTACTCATTAAACGACACCATTATCATTTTTGACAGAATTCGAGAAGAGCTTAAGCTCCATCGCAAATGGAAATTTGAGGACGTTGTCAACTATGCGTTGAACATCACATTAAGCAGAACGATGATGACCTCAGGTTCTACCTTGCTTGTGCTTTTAGCCTTAGTTCTCTTTGGCGGACAGTCCATATTCGGATTTGCTCTTGTCATGACAATTGGTGTAATTGTCGGAACCCTATCTTCACTATTTATAGCAGCTCCTGTACTGATCTATTTCCATAACCGGGAAGAGCATCAAACAGAAGATAAGTCGGCATTGAAACCGACTTAGACAAGGGAGTTAAATTTTAAGTCTCAAAGTCCCGCCTTTCGGCGGGACTTTGCTTTTAATCCCTTATCCATTTCATAAAATCTTTTCATTTTTCAAATAAAATCTGATTTTCAGATTAGAAATTAGTTAAAAACATAAACCAACAATCAACAAAAGAACAATTTTAATTTTTTTTTATCGATGCTTTGAAAAAGTAATGTTAATACTTCAATCCTAAAAGACGGTCCTGGATAAATCGCATAAATAGATAAAAAATAAGGATAATTATCTTTCTTCTTATAAAGTCAATAGATACAATGCATTCGCTTCCCTGTAGAGGATTGAGAGGACCATCTTACCAATCTATCTCTCCAATATAGAGAAGCCCCGCATAAGATAATGGAGCTAAAAGAAATGCTTTCTTGGTACAATCATGCAGACTCGCCCATCTGGGTCCCTCCTAAAGAGGATCCCGATTTGAAAGAAAGCATCATTAAAGAATTCAAAATCCATCCTGTGACAGCGCAAGTGCTTGTCTCGAGAGGTTTTAACAATATCGAGCAAATCCATAAATATTTGTATGCAAAACTTCCAGATCTTTACGATCCTTACCTCATGGCGCAGATGCCCCAAGCGGTCAAACGCGTTGTAAAAGCCATAGAAAATAAAGAAAATATTCTGATCTATGGCGACAACGATGTCGATGGGATGACAGGAACTGCTCTTTTAGTTGAATTCTTACGATTTTTAGGCGCAAATGTCTTTTTTTATGTCTCAAACCGAGGCACTCTAAGGCAAAGCCTAATTGTCGAAGCCTTGGATTACGCTTTAAGGAATCAGTGCAAGCTTCTTATTACAGTCGATTGCGGAATCACAGCCGCTAATGAAATCGCTAAAGTTGTCGAACATAATGTCGATGTCATTATAACAGATCACCATGTTCCAACCGATACTATCCCCAATTGCATTGCAACGCTCAACCCTAAATTATTGGGCAACACCTATCCAAATGCCGATCTAACAGGAGTTGGAGTCGCTTTTAAGCTTGCGCATGGCATTACCAACACTCTTGTTCAAGAAGGCAAAATCCCTCCCCGAAAAGTCGACCTCAAGCGTTATCTTGATCTTGTAGCTTTAGGCACTATTTCCGATATGGGTTCTCTTCTTGGAGAAAACCGTATTTTGGTCCGCTACGGTCTAATACAACTTTCAAAAGGAAAAAGAGTCGGCTTAAGCAAATTGATCTCCATTTCAGATCCTGATGTGGATTTAAGTGATCTCACCTCTTTTACAATTGCATCTAAAGTGGCCCCAAGACTAAATAGTCTTGGCAGAATCGATGACCCCACGAAAGGAGTCCAACTTCTTCTTATTAGAAACACCGCCATGGCCGAAAAAATGGCTATAGAGCTTGATCTAAACAATATCGAAAGACAAAAAATCGAAAGGGCCGTTTCATTAGATGTTGAAACGATGATCGCTCAAACCCCTAATATGCTTCAGGATAAAGCCATTATACTAGCTTCTGACAAATGGCACCCTGGAGTTATTGCAATAGTTTCAACTAGAATTTCAAAGTATTATCATAGACCGACTGTGATGATTGCGATTGAAAATGGGGTGGGAAAGGGTTCTATCAGATCCATCCCTGAGTTTCCCCTGCTTTCAGTCTTAAAAAACAGCTCGGATATACTTCTTAACTTCGGCGGCCATGATTTTGCAGCCGGATTGACAATAAAACCTGAAAATATAGAAGAGTTTAAATCCCGTTTCATTGAAGAAGCCAATATCACACTAAAAAATCATGATGTGATGACAAAGCTTTACTTAGACGCTGAAATTAATTTTGAAGAACTGACTTTTGATTTCATGGAATCGCTTAAACTGCTTGAGCCTTATGGAAATGAAAACCCGCAACCTATTCTTTTTTGCAAGGCAAAGCAAGCTTGGCCGCCAAAAGTCGTTGGCAGATCTCATTTGAAGCTTTATTTGCAGCAAGGTCCCCGAATGCTTGAAGGAATAGCGTTTGGAAAAGCAGGAGAAAGCCCCAACTTAAGACGAAAAAATTTGAGCCTTTTAGTTTCTTTTATCCCTGTAGTCAACACGCACCTTGGTCAATGCATACAATTGCAAGTTCGAGACTTCAAAGTTTCCAAAGAAGAAGAAGTTCCTCTTGAAGAAAATACTGTTACCTCTATAAAAGCTGCCCCAAAAGGATCCAAAATCCAATCAACTCACGATGGGTTTGTCGATCTTCCGATTGATTTTTAAAAAAATTATTCCAATTACCCTTGCAGCGACTTACAAAAATTAAGAGTGCAAGGGTGGATTCTAACCTATGCACGGCTTAAATAAAAAACCCGCCATAAAGCGGGTTAATAAACACAAAAAAAATAATTTATGAAAATAAGTACTATTTCCAAAAATTATTTTTCTCATTAAACGCGGATTTACCTAAAGCTACTTAGTTAGCAACTTTATTCTTTCTACGCTTCTTAACTAGATAGCCTTTTTTGTATTCGTCGACATCATCTTGGTGTATAACCCAAGCAGCGCCTCTTCGCTCTGCTTTGAGGTACCCGGTACGAGTCGCATAATAAACTTTCTGTGCAGGCACTTTTAAAAGTCGTGCCACTTGATTTACAGAATAATATCCTTTCATATTATCAAACAACAGCTCGCCTTCAAATACCGATTTTGTACGAGAATATTTTTGCTTGCGATAGTCTTCAAGGTCCTCTACGCAAATAGTCCATCTCGTAGACTCTTTGCTGGCCTTTAATTTTTTTAATTTAATGGCGATATAAATCGCTTGGCGCGTCACTTTATTAAGTTTCGCAGCTTCTGTTATCGAAACAAATTTAGCTGACTCTTGAGGTTGTTCAGTCACCAGAGTCTCGTTTTCCTTCTGTTCCGTCATTTGAGAACCTCCTTGTACTTCTTTATTAAGCTTGCAATCCCTTAACTAGGATTCGTGATTACTATTGTCCTTATTTCTAAGGGACTTACTAAAAAATAAATTAGACTAATATCGAAATCAAAAAAGGTTGATATTTTTCAAAATCGAAACAACAATTATACCAAAAAAAGAATTGAAATCAATATTTTTTTGTCAAAATTTTAATTTTTTTATGAGATCTTGTTTACTAAGTGGGGAGAATTGAAAAGACAGTCATTAATTAGTACAAAAATTTATGACTTAAAAGACGAGGCTTACTATTAAAAAAAGGCTCAGTTTTCAAATTCTAATTTTTATTAGGGTTTTTAGGAGTGAAAAAAACTACCCCTATTCCTATAATGAAATTTTAACAACAGCTTTTCGGGATAGTATGATTCTTTTCATTCGTCAAAGCCTCTTCTTGGTCCTTCTTCTAACCCTGCCCTTTTCTCTTTTTTCAAAACTTCCTGACCTGACAGAAAAAAAGGTCACACAAAAAACAAACGAAATTTTAAATTTGCACGCTCATTATAAGAAGCTCACCCCGGAGCTTATGAAACGCATATTAAACAATTTCCTAGAAGAACTTGACCCGACTAAAACTTATTTTATCGAATCTGACATACAGGAGTGGCAAGACCCAAGCGATGAAAAGCTAAATGCCATGATTGCCAATTTCAATGCAGGGAATTTTTCAAATTTCGACAATATATTTAAAACTATGATTGCTGCGGTTGAAAGGCGTCATTCCATAGATAAAGAGATTGACTACTCAAAACTGCCTCAGAATGTCAAAACCGACGAGTTTAAAGACATGCAATGGGTCAAGACAATCGACGGGCTGAAAGATAGGCTTGTTCGGATACGTGCCCTACAAGCAGATACAGCTTCCAGATTAAACGAGGAGTTGAAGGATAAATCCCTTCAAAGAATCGTTAAAAGACAGATTAAATATGAAGATGAGATTCTCAATCCGGATACCGTGGAAAGACAAAAGTTTATCCTAACTAAAGTGCTGAAGGCCGTGACCTCCTCTCTTGACACCCACACCTCTTACTTTACCCCGGAAGAAGCCAAGCAGTTTATGATTAATGTACAGCAAAGGCTCTATGGAATTGGCGCTCAGCTTAGGGATGATCTAAACGGCTTCACAGTAACTAAAATTGTCGAAGGGGGACCTGCCGCTGTTGAAAAAGCCCTTAAGGTTAAAGATAGGATTATCGCAGTCGATGGCGAACCTGTTGTCGGGATGGATATCATCGATGCGGTAGAATTAATTAGAGGGGAAGAAAATACTCCTGTTATTTTAACGGTGATTCGTGAAACGGGGGATGCCGAGCCTAAAAAAGAAGAAAAGGTTGACATCACAATTTATAGAGGACAGGTAGTCCTTAAAGAAGCTCGCTTTGAATCTTCCTACGAGCCTTTTGGGGATGATGTCATTGCGAACTTAAAGCTTCACACCTTCTATCAAGATGCCGACAGCTCTTCCGCGATTGACCTTGCGAAAGAGCTTGAAAAAATTAGCCAGGATAGGAAGGTCAAAGGAGTTATTTTAGACCTCCGCTATAATTCAGGGGGGCTTCTCACCCAAGCCGTTTCTGTAGCGGGTCTTTTTATATCAAAAGGTGTTGTCGTTTCGATTAAAGATAATAGCGGGTTTATTCAACATCTTAGAGATATTGACGGCAAAAAAATCTGGGACGGCCCCTTAATTGTTCTTGTTAACCGGGTAAGCGCTTCGGCCTCAGAAATTGTTGCCCAAACGCTCCAGGACTATGGAATCGCTCTTATTGTCGGTGACGACCATACCTACGGGAAAGGCTCTTTCCAGACCTTTACTTTAAATGCCCAATCAGAGGTTGTAAACCCAGAAGGGGAATACAAGGTGACAAGAGGCCGTTATTATACCGTCTCAGGAAAAACTCCCCAGTTGACAGGCGTGCAGTCAGACATTGTTTTGCCGGGCCCTCTATCAGAATCGGAGCTTGGAGAACAATATTCGAAATACCCCCTTGAAAGTGATTCTATAAAACCCAATTTTGATGATGATTTAAGCGATATCCCTCCTTTCCAACGCGAGCGCATCCGCTTTCTTTACAAATTCGATCTTCAAAAAAAGCTGAATATGTATGAAAAGTATCTCCCCCAACTAAGAGCTAATGCCGAATACCGCATGAAGCATAATAAAAATTACCAATCCTTCCTTAAAGAGCTGCAAAAAGTTAAGGACCATGTAGAGGGTGAGGAAGAAGAGCAATTCGGTCAGAATGACCTTCAGTTGACTGAAGCTTTAAACGTCATGAAGGATCTCTTATTTATGATGGAAGAGCCAAAGCCTGCCTCTAAGTAATTCTCCTTGAAATCTAAGGCGGAATATTAGAAAATTTCTTTTCGAATTGGGTCATTGTCATAAAAAAAACACCCCTTTCCAATGACCCTTTTTAAAAATATTTCTTTTAGCAAGGATTAATCCATGTCGGAAAATTCAGTTCGGGTACGCATTGCCCCTTCACCCACAGGCGACCCTCATGTAGGCACAGCTTATATGGCCCTTTTTAATTTAATTTTTGCAAGACATCACAACGGAAAGTTTATCCTACGCATTGAAGACACAGATCAAACAAGAAGCCGCCCTGAGTATGAAAAGAATATTTATGACTCTCTAAAATGGTGCAAACTCTCTTGGGATGAAGGACCTGATTGCGGAGGTCCTTATGGCCCCTATAGGCAGTCCGAAAGAACGGAAATTTATCAAAAATACGCCTATGAACTCTTAGAAACAGGCGGCGCTTACAAATGTTTTTGCACCCAAGAAGACTTGCAGGAAATGAGGGAAGTCTTAAAAGCTCAAGGAGGAAAACTAGGTTACGACAGACGCTGCCGTAATTTAAGTCCTGATGAGATTAAAGCTAATGAGGACCTTGGAAAACCTTTCGTTATTCGCTTAAAAGTGCCTTTAACAGGCGATTGCGTCTATCAAGATGCCATTAAAGGAAGAATTTCTAACCCTTGGGCAGATGTTGATGATCAGGTTCTCTTAAAATCCGATGGGTTTCCAACTTATCATCTTGCGAATGTCGTCGATGACCATTTAATGAAAATCACACACGTTATCCGAGGCGATGAGTGGATGAGCTCAACTCCAAAACATATCCTTCTTTATGAGCATTTCGGATGGAAAGCCCCTGAATTTATGCATATGCCGCTCCTTCTTGGCATTGACGGGAAAAAATTATCAAAGAGAAAGAACCCGACCTCTATATTCTTTTATCGAGATTCAGGGTTTCTCCCCGAGGCTTTTATGAATTTTCTAACTCTAATGGGCTATAGCATGCCGGGAGATAGAGAAATTTATTCTTTGGATGAGATTATCAAAGAATTCGACAAAAACAGAATCGGTGTTTCAGGCGCGGTTTTTGATATAAGCAAGCTTGAGTGGTTAAACCAGCAATACCTAATCAAGAATATCCCTGAAGAAGACCTCTGGAAACGTATTCAGGAGTGGTCCTTTAATGAAACTTTTATGAAGAAGCTCATGCCGCTTATTCACACAAGGATCAAAACCTTTAGTGAATTTATGGAACTCTGCGACTTCTTTTTTGTCTCCCATCTAAAGCTTTCACCGGATCTTTTTACCATAAGAGAAGGAAATAGCGAATTATCAGCTGCTCTTTTGCAAGCCATGATTTGGAAACTTGACGAACTAGAAAATTGGGGGAGCGCAGGCGTTAATCAAGCGTCTCATTTTCTAGCTGAAAAATTCCAGGTCCATCATAAAAAAAGCATGATGAAACTTCTTTATGGCGCCGTTATGGGCAAGCCTCAAGGCCCCCCTCTTTTTGACTCGTCAGAAATTTTAGGAAAAGACAGGTTAAGGGCAAGACTTTTAAAAGCTATAGAATTTTTGGGCGGAATTTCCAACAAAAAAATGGCGCTTTTAAAAAAATGCTGGGATCAGAATAACCTTGAGCCCTTTTTAAGCGATGTAAAGTCAGCTAAGTAATTCTTATGAGCACACTAATAGCTATCAAATATGCGATTCTAGTTTTAGTTTTAGTCTTAACGTTGTTTTTCATACGAGGCTTCACTAAAAACTTAAGAAGGCGGGCCGACTCAAGGCCCGGCATTTTTCTAAAGAGCTTTAGTCTTGCACTGGATAAGATGGCGCCGATTTCCATTTTGCTATTGTGCCTCTCTATTTTTTTAGATGATTTAAGAAGCACCTACCCTCAGTTTTTTTCATTCGCCCCTTTAAGTTTTACTTCAATTACAGCCCTTATACTTCTTGGTTTCTTTTTTCAAAAATTTAAAAAAAATGCCCTTTCCCTTTTTTTTACAAAAAGCCGCAAAGGTCAAACATCCTACCCGATTACACGAGTTGACACCCTTAGCAAGCTTATCTCGATCGGATTTTATTTTGTTCTCGCATTATTTCTCTTAGATGCTTTTGGATATAGCGCCAACACCCTTTTAACCATCGGGGGAGTTGGTGCCGCCTTTATCGGATTTGCCATAAAAGACTTTGCCGCAAACTTTTTTGGAGGCATCGTCATTTATCTGACACAACCTTTTGGAGTGGGTGATCAAATTATTATAAAGCAAAAAGAGGTAAAAGGCGAAGTCCAAGAAATCGGCTGGTATTTAACCCTTGTGATAGATGAAGAAAAGCAGCCCTTGCATATCCCGAATTCCCTTTTCTCAAATAGCATTGTCGTAACGCCTTCAAGAAGAAGCCATCGTTTAATTAAAGAAGTCCTCTATATTCCTCATTCCTATTTCGGCATCACTTACTCTTTGATTGAAGAAATCAATTCTCTGCTTAAGACCTTTGATAAGATTGACCCAAATCTTCGGCATGAAGCTTTCTTTTCAGGGTGCGAGCCGACTTCTTGCAAAATTGAAATCATGGCCTATACAGAAGTAGCCTCTCTTCAAGAATACCATTCCATTAAGCAACACCTTCTAAAAGCCACTTTTGACATCATAGAGAAACAAGGCGCGAAGTTAAGCGAACCAACCTTAAAAGTTTCCTTCGATTCTCCAATTAATTTTAATAAATAACTTTCAAACCTTTAGCCAAAGGCTCTTCTTAATAATGTTTAATGAACTAATTTCGAATTTGTCCTTTTGGCTGCCTTACATTCCCTACATCTTTTTTGCTCTTTTACTCTTAGCGGGTATTAATATTCCGATAAGCGAGGACATCATTTTGCTTACAGGCGGAATGATTGCTAATCGTTATATGCCTGAGCAAACTTACTGGCTCTATGGCTGGCTTTTCGCCGGATGCTTAATATCCGGATGGGAGGCTTACGGAATAGGGAGGTATTTCGGCCCTAAATTATTTGATTATAGATTTTCAAAGCATATTGTGACACCGCTTAGAGTCGAATCTTTGGGGCGGCTTTTTCATCGCTTCGGTATTTTTACATTTTTAATTGGAAGATTTATCCCGGGCGGGGTAAGAAATGCTTTGTTTATGTCCTCAGGACTTTGCAGAATGCCTTTCTCATTATTTCTTATAAGGGATGGGGTAGCTTGTCTTCTTTCAACTTCTGTTACATTTTCGCTTGGATACATTTTCGCGGGAAATTATGAAGCTATTATTTCATTTTTTAAAACGTATAATAACATTGTAATCTTAACAATTTTATTTTTGATAATAGCGTTTGTACTATATCGATTTATAAAGAAAAAAAATCATCAGATCTCTAAATAGTAATTTAAGGAAAGTGCATTTAGAGTTAATATTATTTGCAAAAGCTTAAGAGAATTTCTCCAAAACAACAAAAGCCTGATTTAATTTATCGATGCTGACCATTCCAAATTTAATATCGCTTTTACGGCTTCCCCTCGCAATCCTATTTGTATTCAGCGGAAGTTTTTTTAGAGCTGTAGTCCTTATCCTAGCTGCTTTCTCTGATTTTCTAGACGGTTTTATCGCGAGGCGCTATTCCACTACGAGCCGCTATGGGACTTTAATTGACCCGGTCATGGATAAATTATTTGTGATCATTGTTTTAGCAACACTCATACAAGAATCCTCTCTTGAACCTTGGGAAATAGCAAGCTTGCTTTGTAGAGATATTTCGGTATTTATTTTTGGGATTTACCTTATTTTGACAGGAAAGCTTGAAAGTTATCGATTAAGATCAATTTGGTCGGGAAAAGTGACAACCGCCCTTCAATTTGTTGTCTTATTCTTGATGACTCTTGGAATTACCCCCTCTCCTTTTGTCTTTAGCATCTTTATTTTGCTTGGGCTAGCCGCTCTTTTTGAGCTCTACCTGACAAGCCGCTTTGAGATGCGTCAAGATGAAATCTCATAAATAGAAAAGACGCTTTATATAATCGCTTAACCTGGAAACATCGACCCCTCACCTTTAGGCAAAAGATTCAAATATTTTAGAAACAACATCTTCTTGCGTCAAATTTTGATTAGAAAGAAAGACTAAGGAGGCATTGAATCCCTGATTACCTCCCCTAATCCGTTAAGCAAGCGCTACAGTTAAGCTTATAGAAACAATTTTACTATGATTGTAAGCAAGATGCCACGCAGTATAAAAGCCAAGATAAATAAAACCGTTTTCTATCTAAAAACCGTTCTATTTATCTTGGCTTTTTTGAAAGAGTGATACTCCCCAATAAGTTAGTCGCTTGATGCTTCATTTTACACATTTGATTTGCTAAATGTGTCCTTTCTCCATCAAAGCGTCAGTTCGATCTCTATTTAAGCATTTGCAACAGCGGGAGGCTTTTCTTCTTTAGCCCCTTCACTGATAAGATCAGTTTTCTCACCGCTTACTTTCTCAGCAAACATACGGCCAAGAGCCTTCACAGCAACAATCCAACCGGTAATAGAGCCCATAATGATGACGGCTACATAAGGAGCGCTAGAAGAAAGGCTTCCAAAGACGAGGAGAAGACCTTGATGGAGCAATGAACCCCCTGATTTTCCAAGCCTTGAACCAATGCCATCGATCGCAGCCTTCCCTTTCAACTTGCTCTCATGGCTTAGCGGAATAAAGGTAATTTCTTTAGTCGCATCAAAAACTGAGTACTTCATGGCTTTACTCAAGCAGTTTTGCGCAGCTCCAAAATAGACGGCAATTGCAAGAGGGGTAAGGCCTGTCATTAACACCGCGTAGTCTGCTAAATGTTCTTGGAAGATCATAAAGGTGAAAAACCCGCCGCAAGTGATCAGCATCATAACGGGAGTGATAAGGGCTGTTTTTGTCCAACCAAACCTGGCTATGATCTGCGCCATAAAAATAGAGACCATTGTGGAGACAATACCCATAATTGAAGTTAAGTTATTAAGAAACTGGTTTACTTCTGTCGGGGATTTAAATTGAGCTCTCAGCCTGTCTTTCCAGACCACTTCAGCCAAGTTTATTGTCAGGTTATAAGCTACGACTAAGACAGCGATGCAAATAAGATACTTAGAGTTGGAAAGGTAAGAGAAGCTGTCCTTAATAGAGGATTTTCTTTTTGACTTTTTTAACTCTAATTTGGATTTATGAAATTCATCAAAGGAAGGGTCATTTAAGACATTTTTATTCATCCAGCGAAACATGGCCATAATAGCGATGCTTGTAACCGTGATAACAAGAACTAGAACCATCATGGTCTGTTCCCAGCTGCTTGATCCAAATGGAATTGAAGGGTTGAATTCATCCCCAAGAGATACAAAGTTTGCAGCTTGCCCCGCAGCTATGGCCGCAAGGTTTGAGAAAATGCTAAAAACACTATAAAAACGCCTCGCCACCTGAATTTTAGTCACTTCATTGGCAAATCCCCAGAAGAGAACAGACATCACAATTGTTGTCCAAAGCTCGCAAAGGACATAAAATAAAGTAAAAGTCCAGTGGCATAGCATGGAAACAAGCCCTTTGAAGCCTGCAGGAAGAATTCCTTGAAGCGTATCTGCAAGACCGTGAGGGTGAAGAGTCTCCCTTAGCGGGTAGAGAACAAAAGCGAAAAGAAGGTATCCGCAAGAAAAAACTGAAATAATGATATAAAAGACTTTTTCTTGACTAAAGCGATTGCTAAGTTTAGTGAAGACGAGAGTAGAAATGATAGCGGCCGGCAGCATGACCCAAAGTTTAATAAAGGGGATAACCTCGGCTCCTGAAGCTGTAATGACAATCGAATCTTTTAAGCTTCTAAGAATGCTGTAGTTAAAACATACAAAAAAAAGAATGAACACCATAGGTAGAAGCATGCGAAGTTCATGGCGATAAATAGGCCAGATAAAAGAACGCAACTTGCTAAATTCCCTATCAACTGATTGGTTCATGAGAAACCTTTTTTACAATAAATAAATTATAAACTTTTCAAAAAATTTTTTCAACAAAATCTTTATAAATTTTTGTTAAAAAAGTAAGGTTAATAAGCTAAAAACATTAAATATAGTTTACTAAAAATAAAAAAGATAGCCCTCTTTCGAAGGCTACCCGTAAAAATCAAATAAACTAGCTATACGCTCTCTTTTAAGCGGTCTGCTCTTTGGGTTGTTTCAAAGCTCCCCTTTCTCCGGATCCGGTCAATAGAGCAAATTCTTTACCTAAAAGGTAGGTTGCCCCTCCCCAGATAGCGATTACTATAAAAAGGAACACGCTAACAATCGGCGCACTTGCAGTAATGGTTGAAAAAAGAATCAAGAGAGTTTGATAAATCACAGAACCCCCTGATTTTCCAAGTCTTGAACAAAGCCCATCCACAACCGCTTTGCCCTTAATTTTACTTTCCGCACTTAAAGGAACAAAGGCCATTTCTCGAGTGGCGTCAAAAACAGTGTATTTTGCCCCCCGGCTTAAAATATTTTGCATGGAACCAAAGAAAACTACAAGCGCCAAAGGAGAGAATCCCATTCCAATTAAAGTGGCAGGGCTGAATTCTTTGAGAAAAAAACTTCCGAAAAATCCAATGCTTGAAATAAAGAGGATAACCGGAGTTAGAAGCGCTGTAAAGGACCACCCTAGCTTTCTAATTGAATTGCCTGAGATAAAAAGGGCTGTAAATGTAGCAATCGCACCGATAATTGTAGACACATGGTTCATGTAAAGATTGTAGTCTTTAGGATCTGGAAAAAGCGCATGAACTTCATGTTTCCATAAAACTTCCACAAAATTGATGACGATATTGTAGGCGATGACAATCAAAGCAATATAGACTAAATAACTTGAGTTCCAGAGGTATCGAATGCTTGCTCTCATAGAGATTTTTCCGCGCACCTTGACATCTTGCCCGAGCATTCCGGGTTCTGCAAAGAGCGGGTCTGTGAGGACTTGTTTGTTAAACCAGCGAAAGAGCAGCATCGCGAGAATCCCTGAAAGAATTACTAAGCCTACAAGGATCATCATTGACTGTTCCCAGGCATCCTTGCCGAAAGGCAAATTAGGGTTGTATTCTTGGCTGCATATAATAACGGAAGCGTAGCCTGCCACAACACCCGAGAAATTTGCCCCGACTCCAAAAAGACCGTAGAATCTTGCCGCCTCCCCAAGTCTTGTGACTTGATTGGCAAATCCCCAAAAGAGCATCGATAAAATAATATTGCTCCAAAGTTCGCTCATCACATAAAAAGTCGTGCAAGTCCAATTGCGGTACATCGCGATGAAACCTTTTAAACCAAGCGGTAAAATTGCTTGGAGTTGATCGGCCGTCTGATTGGGATGGAGGGAATCTTTAGCGGGATAGATGATAAAGGTAAAAATGAAATAGTAAGCCAGGAAGAGACTCATCATAATATAAAACACGTATTCGAGTTTCATTTTATTTGAGAGTCTTGTAAATAAGAATGTGATTAAAATAGAAGCCGGGAACATAACCCAGACTTTGATAAAAGGGATGACTTCAGCCCCTGAAGACTTGGCCGTAACTACAACGGCGTCTTTCATTGTCCTTAAAACATTGTAATCGAAAGTAATTAGAAAGAAGATGGCGAGTAGTGGAATGAGTTTACGCAACTCATAATTATGGATTGGCCATAAAAAACTGCGCCATTTACCGAATTCTTGGGCAGTTTCGGTAGCTTTCATTGGCGGCACTCCTTGCGCTTGTGTACGCGCGTCTTCATTTTTAAAGACATTGACCAAATCCTTGAAGATCTTCTTCAAGACAATCCTTTTTAAAAGGAATTATTTACTTTTGTGAGAAAGATTTTATCTTTTTTCATTTTTAATCACAATAGCTTTCTTTACTGCCTCTTTAAAAAGAAAAAGTTTTTTTTATTTTTTTAAAGCCTCCAATCCGGGTAAGGTTCCTTTCTCTATAAATTCAAGCGATGCGCCGCCGCCTGTAGACATATGAGTGATTTTAGACCCCAATTTAAAGGAGTTGATAGCGGCAATCGTATCTCCACCACCTACAATAGACAGTTTTGCAGATTCAATAACCGCCTTTGCGATTTCAAAAGTGCCAAGTGAAAAGGACGCAATTTCAAAAATACCAAAAGGTCCGTTCCAAAAAATAGTTTTTGCGCGTGAAATTAATGAAGTAAAATGTTGAATGGTTTTAGGCCCGATATCAACCCCCATCATTCCATCCGGTATCCCAACGGAATTAGGAGCGACTTTTTTTTGAGCATCGTTTGATAGATGATCGACAATAATGCTATCTTCGGGAAGATAAATAGGTACGTTTTTTGCTTTCGCTTCTTCTAAAGTTCTCCTCGCTTCCTCAAGAAGATCCTCTTCACAAATCGAAGATCCGATTTTAACTCCATAGGCTTTTAAAAAAGTATAAGCCATACCCCCGCCGATGATGATGCCATCCACATGGGAGAGAAGAGATTTTATAACGCCAAGCTTGCTTGAAACTTTTGCACCCCCGATTAGAGCAAGATAAGGTCTCTCCGGATTTTTTAAAGCCTTTTCAAGAAAGGAGACTTCTTTTTCCAGAAGAAAACCGGCTGCCTTTTTTTTATAAAGCCCGGCTAAAGGAACAATGGAAGCATGAGGTCTATGGGAAGACCCAAAAGCATCATTCACGTAAATATCGCCAAGCTCGGCCAATTTCTTTGCAAACCCGGGATCTTTTTCCGGCTTTTCCTCACCTTCATGAAAACGTAGATTCTCAAGCAAAAGGACTTCTTTGGGCTTTAAATTTTTAGCTGCATTAAGGGCTTCATCGCTTACGCAATCATCAATAAAGCGAACCTTTCTTTTTATCAGCTTTTCCAAATCTTTGGCGCAAGGCTTTAAGGATAATTTAGAGTCCTTTCCTTTCGGGCGCCCCATATGGCTTAATAAAATAAGGGAGCCTCCTTCATTAAGGACATGCTCAATTGAAGGCAAAGTCTCCTGAATCCTTGTATCGTCAAGAATATTTCCGGAATCATCAAGCGGAACATTAAAATCCACTCTCATGACCACTTTTTTTCCTCTAACATTCACATCTTCAAGGTTTAAAATTCCATCCATTTACGTTTATTCCCCTTAAAAAATTTGTTAGAGATTGTCGAATTAATAAACGATTGGCAAAGTAGCTGTCAAGTGAGTAACCTTAAGCGAGGCTTTCAAAATTCAAATGAAATATGAAGTTCAAAGAAAAGAGTATACCAAAAGGACCCTGGATCAAAATGAGCTTGGAGAAGACCCTTTAAAAGCCCTTTCCTCATGGCTTCAAGAAGCCTTTGACCTTTCTTTGCTGGAGCCGAATGCGGCAGTTTTAGCCACTGCAAATAAACTTGGCAGGCCGACAAGCAGATCTATTCTAATTAAAGAAATTGATGATGAGGCCTTATTTTTCTATACCAATTTGGAAAGTCGAAAAGCTTCCGATTTGAAGGAAAACCCTTATGCTTCCCTAACATTTCTTTGGAAAGAGCTAGAGCGGCAAGTGACCCTTGAGGGAAAAGTTTTCCTTCTTTCGAGAGAAGAATCCTTTTCTTACTTTAAAACCAGGCCAAGGGAAAGCCAGCTTGCCGCTTGGGCCTCTTGCCAGGGAAAACCTCTCTCTTCTCGGGAAGAGCTTCTTAATGCTTTTGAAATAGAGAGAAAACGCTTTGAAAATTTCTTGGAAATCCCGCTTCCTGATAAATGGGGCGGCTTTAGGTTTGTGGCAGAGACGCTCGTTTTCTGGCAGGGAAGGGAAAATAGGTTGCATGATCGCTTCTTATTCGTTAAAGAAAAAGAACAATGGAAAGCCACCCGCATTGCTCCTTAAACTCTTAAAATAAGAACCTTAATGATTACCTTTGCGACGCATTACCAAGCCCTTGATGAAAAAGCAGAGCCATTTCGGCCCATCAACTTTAGTCTGATTCATTTGATGTTTGAGTCCGTCTCCCTTTTTCATCCTAATTGCAGAAAAGTTCTTCTTACCGATCGGAAAACTCATTTTGAAGAGGAAACTTTTGAGATCATCCGCTACCCGATAGACAATTACCCTTTACGTTATGCGGAGACAGTAGCTCAAGCGCAGTTTCTAAAATCGCACCCCGAAAATGGAAATCTTATTTTTTTAGATTTCGATATCCTTGTACAAGCTAATTTAGAGTCTGTTTTTGAAAATACGGAAGATATATTTCTTACCCTTCGCCCCTCTCCTATTATCCCCATCAACTTAGGGGTGACTTTTGTGAAACGGGGAAGCTTTCAAAAGGCTTTTAAATTTTTTAATCAAATTCTTGCAAAAATGCTTCTTCAAAATAACCGGCTCATGAACTGGGGCGGTAGCCAAAAAGCCATTTGGGGACTTTTACAGCCCTCCATCGTCCGCATGGACAAGGACAAAGATTCTATCACTCTAGACTCATTAAATATCAAATTCTTAAAAGGGGATATTTATAATTACTCTTCAGAAACAGTAGAGGAAATGGAAAAACACCATCCTGATAAGAAGATCCTACATTTTAAAGGCCACTTAAAAGAAGCCATGCCGATTTATTTTGATAAATACCTTAAAAAATAAAAAAGCTATTTAAGGTTACCCAAAAAAAGCTTTTTTAATAAATTAAACCCGTACGGCTAAGACATCACACTTCGCGCCATGCAAAACAGCGGTTGATGTAGATCCTAAAAGCATTAATGATAAGCCATGCCTTCCATGGCTTCCCACCACAATAAGGTCAGCGCCTATTTCCTGAGCCACATCCAAAATTAGGTTTTTTGGAGGCCCTATCTTTAGATGTATGTTTGCTTTATCGACATCAATTTTTTCAGCTAAACTTTCAAGGCGACCCATTAGAGAAGCCTCCAAGTCTTTTTGCCATTGGGAAACCACCGGCATTTCATAGGAATCTCCATAACCGGTTGGAATTTCGACCGCATGGACAATACTGATCGCACTATTATTCATTTTTTTTAATTCTAACGCTTTTCTTGATACCGGCTCATCATCTTCATCAATTAAATCGGCAGCAAAAAGAATGTGTTGGTAAACCATAAAAATAAGCCACGCTTTAAATAAGTTGTTTTAAGTTAATAACAAAAAGTTCTTTTTTAATGCAAAATTTCTTCTTTATCCAAAGAAAAAAAAGGATTATATAAAAACTAAACAAATTTTGAGTTTTGCATGACAGATAAGAAAAAATGGGTTTCTGGGATCGATCTCGGAGGGACCAAAACATTAATCGTGGCTAAAACAAAAGAAGGCGAAGTTTTAGATAAGCTTGTGTTTAAAACCGATGCAAAAGAAGGCCCTGAACCTGTTTTTCAACATATCGAAAAAACTCTTCTAGGTTTAACAGAAAAATTAAAAGCCCCACCCTCCGCTATTGGAATCGGCGTTGCCGGACAAATTGATAAAAAAGAAGGTAAACTGCTTTTTGGGCCTAATCTTGGATGGAAAGAGGTAGACATCAAAGAAAAGCTTAAAAAGTTTAATTGTCCGATTACAGTTCTTAATGACGTGAGAGCTGCCACTTTGGGTGAATGGAAGTATGGATCCGGTAAAGGCTTTTCAAACCTGGCTTGCATTTTTATTGGGACCGGAATAGGCGGAGGCTTTGTTACAGATGGCAAACTTCTCGAAGGCGCGAATAATTCCGCCGGGGAAATAGGTCATATGGTGGTGGATATGAACGGTCCTAAATGCACCTGCGGAAATTTTGGCTGCTTGGAAGCTTTTGCAGGAGGCTGGGCGATTGCTGAAAACGCAAGACAGCTTATAAAAAAACATCCTGAAAAAGGCAAAAGAATCCTCGAGCTTGCCAAAGATGATATTTTGGGGATCGATGGAAAAATCATAATAAAAGCATATAATGAAAAAGACCCTTTAGCAACCATTGTCATTGAACTTGCGATTAAAGCGCTTACAGCCGGGGTTTTATCGATTATCCATGCCGTCAACCCTTCTCTTTTAATTTTTGGAGGAGGGATCGTGGATGGCTTACCTGATATTGTAACTAAAGTTGAGAAAGAAGTTAGGTTGCGAGGGTTGAACTCTGCACTTTCCAACCTATCTTTTAAAAAAGCCGCTCTTGAAAAAGAAGCTGTAGCAATTGGAGCTACTGTCCCCTTCATCAACTAAGCTGTCTCTTGTTCGGTCTCATCTAGATGATCGATTTCAAGAAACTCTTTAGACCCAAAATACTTCTCGCTTTCTCTTATAATCAAAGGCGAGAGGTAAGCCAAAGCAGAAAGATTAGTTAAAAGCATCCCGGCCATAGTGATATCGGCTAAATGCCACACAAGATCAACTTTGGCAAAAACGCCAATCGGGATCAAACCTACATAAAGCCAGCGAAAGAATGAAATTTTTTTTCGGTCAAATAAATACTCTACGGCCTTTTCTCCGCAAAATGCCCAAGCGAGAATGGTTGTATATGCAAACAAAATAAGAGATATCACAACTACATAAGCGCCCATCTCATGCCCGACCCCTTTTTCAAAGGCATAAGTGCACATAAGGGTGCTCTTCAATCCGGGAACTTCAAAAGCCCCTGTGACAATAAGAACAAGTCCTGTAAGTGTGCAGATGATAAGCACAATAAAAGGGGCTACCATAGCAATAATCCCTTCCATAACAGGGCTTTTTGCTTTTGCGTTGGCTTGGAGTATCGGGGCAATGCCGGTTCCGGCATCCGTTGCAAAAATGCCTCTTTCAAAACCTGTAGAGAGCGCTCTTGCCATACCAAAGCCCATAGCACCGCCAAAAATGGAAGAAAAATCAAAGGCGCTTCTGAAAAGAAGAGAAAAAGCAGGCAGAACTTTATCCAAGTTGTAGCCCAAGATTAAAAAAGCTACCAAAAGATAAAGCGTTGCCATAAAGGGAACTACTTTTGATGCGATAAGAGCAACCCTATGGCCTCCTCCTATAATCACATAACCTACCGCTGCTGCTACAATTAGGCTAATAAGAAAAGGGTTCCAGCCAATTTCCTGCAAAGGAAGAGAGAGAGAATTTACCTGAACGAAATTACCGCAGCTAAAAGCGGTTAATAAGCTAAATACGGAAAATAAAATGGCTAAACTCTTTTTCTTCATCCCCTTTTCAATGTAGTACATGGGGCCGCCAAGAAACTCGCCTTGATCATTTTGCTTTCTATAAAAACCGCCTAAAAGACAGCCGGAATACTGCAAAATAGCGCCAAAAAAAGCCATGACCCACATCCAAATAAGAGCGCCAGGCCCGCCTGTTCCAAGAGCCACGGCCATCCCTGAGATGTTACCGGTTCCAAGGTTTCCAGCAAGTACTGTAGCGATGGCCTCAAAATGAGTGATATTTCCTTGACCCTTTCCGTCATCTTTAAGAATCGAGCGGAAGCCGTAGGAAATTTTAGTCAGTTGCGGAAATTTTAGTTTAATACTCAAGAAAATTCCGAGGCTTATGAGGACCGGGAAAACCACCCAAAAGGTGATCGCGTGAGCGAAACTTTCAAAAAGATGATTGATATCCATAACTATTAAATCTAAAATTTTAAAGGAATAGTTTAGCCTAAATTCCTTATTTTGTCTTTTTAAATTTTTAGGGAGTTCGGCACAGTAAATAAATTATTATAAATTTTTTGGCCAAGTGATGACGTTTCAAAAAATTCTTTAGCCCTTGAAAGAGGGATGGAGATTGTCTTTTCGTAGGGGCTAGCTTCCGGAAATCCAGATTCATAGCATAGGGAAAGAAGCTCTTCGCCTAAAATAGATTTTGGAAAGACAAGAAAAGAACATTCCGGAATTTTTGAAGCAAAAATGGCAGCAAGGACTTCAATCAGTTTTTTTTGTAAATCTTTTGTTGATAAAAAGGGTGAAGTTTTCATGGCAAGTTCTGTTAACTGCACACAACCTAACTCATCAAATAGAAGCTCTCCTTCGTAAACCGCTTCCCCCTCAAGCAGCTCTTCTTTAACACTGAGCGTGAAAAGGAGTTTATTTTTAATAGTAAAATCAGGCCTTGCGCCAAATAAAAATTCTTTCTTGCTGATGGGCTCTAGTTGTTTAAACATATAGGCAGGGCTTAATAGCTTAGCAAAAATCGTCCCTAAGTCTTTACCTAAGCTTGCTATTAAAGCTTTCATCCTGCTTTTAGCATCTTCTGAAGGAACAAGATCTTGATTGCTCGTAAGATAATCAATGAATAAAGCCGCTTGATAGCGATTATTTTTAGCTTTATTAAGCCTATCGGCTTCTTCAAACTCCTCTTTAAATAACTCTCCTATGAATTCTTCGGAAGTAAGCGGCTCTGTCTTTAACTTTAGAAAAAGTTCTTGGCATCTTCTAGCAATTTGCACGGTTTTTTCAAGATTATCCTGTCTCAAATGAAAGGCAAAATTCTTAGTCTTCCTTAATGAATTAAGGTCACTATAATTTTTAGTGCGTATAATTTCTTGAAAGGCAAGCTGGTGGGTATAGGTAAAAACAGGGATGATGGAGAGATGTTGCAGAAGGTGATGGGCACAGTCTCGTTTTTGTTCAAATTGTAGCATAAGGACTTGCTCTTTTCTTGAAAGCTCTGTCGTAGCGCTAAGTGAACTTAATAAATACATCTTCAGATTCCTCTATTAACCCTTTATGTTCCTCTGCTGTTTCAACCCTAGAAGAAGTGAAAGAATAATTTTTAATCTGATGTCCGATTTTTAAGACACAGGCTTCTTCAGTAAAAAGGTTTTCAGCAGCTTCTTTTTTTATTCCGTAGAGATATTTTTTTTGATTTTTATATAACTTAAAGCCGTATACCGTAAGCAAATCCCTTAATCCCCCAAATTTCTCAAGAGCGTCAAAAGGAATTAATAAGGTTTTCGTGTCGCTCTTATAAGAAATAAAAAAACCTAAAAAGAATTGAATGAGATGCTGGTCAAGATACTGTTTATCGATCTTGTGCCTTTTTCCCACACTGTTATATTCTGTAAGGCTTTGCAATACTAAATAAGAACCCCTTTCTTTAAAAATTCCCTTATATTGAGAAAATTTATCTTCATCTTCTGAGGTCAAATTAAAAATAATAGCCCCTTTATTTGTAAAAGAGGGTTTCATCTCTAAGTTTATGGAGCCTAAATTAGTCTCTTCCTCTTCCACTCCAAGAATCTCAGAGCCGATTTTAAATTTAAAATTCAAAATCGCCCGATTAAAAGAGCCGAATAACTCCAAAGCTTTAGCCCCAACCTTGTCTCTCTCCTGCCTTACAATTTGAGTCCAGTTAGCGGAAGGCTTATCAATTACGGCACCTGATAATCTATCAACTAAATATTCGTAAGAGGCTCTTTTTGAACTTTTATCCTCAAAATAAGAAGCAAGTCGTGTTTCTTCCTCATAGACTTGCATGGCAAGCTTTGCAGCAGAGGTCTTCTCAAACCGGTAATCAGGGCCATCTTTAGCAGCTATTTCATTAAAGGTCTTATGGAAGACAAGAGCAATTTCCTTAAAAGTTTTCTGATTCTCCGCATTACTCCAAAAAGTTCGAAAAGAAGGAGGAAGATCATCTATTAAAGAAATAAAGGTCTCATAATTTTTAATCTTTTCATAAAATTGACCCTGTTCGTAGAAAGTTTTAGGAGCAAGCCTAAAAAAGGCTGAAAAAATAATTTCAATGGCTTCTTTTTTCAGCTCAATTTTTTGACTTAATTTCATGTCCTCGCTTTGAAGTTCATTTAAAGAACTTAAAGAACCCAAAAGGTTTAGGACGGAAGCCATTTTTACCCCTTTTAATCAAATACTTTGGTCTCTTGATAGTAACCTTAATGTCTTATCGATGTCGCAGAATTTACCCATAGCTATTTTGGCAAGGATTTCAGGGTTGTTTGCATGATTCACAGCTGACACGATAGAACAAAGGGCTTTTAAAGGATTGCTATTTTTAAAAATCTCAGAATCGATAAATAAGCTTTGAGCGCCAAGACGGAGGACAAGAGCTGCGTCTGCAGCATTCAAAACCCCATACGAGGCGAAAAGGGGGACTGGAAGCTCGCCTGTTTGAGAGACTTGCTTAATTAACCGATAAGGCACTCCCATCCTTTCAACCTCTCCTAAAAGATCTTGGGAATCTAGGGAAGCAAGCCACTTAATTTCTCGGCGGATAGCCCTTAGCTGACCTACTATTTGAGCAAGATTCAATTGCCCTTTAGGAGTATAAGTACGTATTAAAGATGCTCCTTCAGCCACTCTTTTTAAACACTCGGCTAGATTTCTTGCCGAAGAAAAAAAAGGAATTCGAAAAGCGTGCTTATCAATATGATGCGTTTCATCTACAGAGGTTAGCTTTTCACTTTCCCCAATAAAATCAACAAATAAGGCCTCTAAAATTTGAGCTTCTACCGTATGGCCAATGCAACATTCCACCATAACGGGGATGGAAACAGCTTCTTGGATTCTCTGAATAGCTTCCGGGTTAATCATACGTTCGGGATAAGAAAAGTCTTTAGACGGGCTCACTGCAAGGACACTTATCGCGCCGGCTTCTTCTGCCATACGAGCCTCTTCAGCTGTTGTGACATCTACTATGACACCTCCCTTTAACATACCTGCAAGCCCAACTTTCACTTCAAATGAGCTTTTTTGCAAATCGAAAGAGCCTTCTTTTCCTGTAAGCATGATTTACCTTAGGGTTCCTCAATAAAAAAACAAACTCATCTTTTAACTGTTTTAAAGGATAAAAATCGAATAAAAAATTTAAAGCAAAAACCTTTTTAAATATTAATTATAAAAGATGATGAAGCTTAAAAGACAAGCTATTGTCTTTTATTATTTTTGAAGTTACCAAGTGAAATAGAATCTAAAGAGAAAAGTTAGGGTCTTAAGTCTTATTTCGACACTACCCTATTTTCTTAATTCTAAGCAAACTTATGAAAAAAGTTTCTGAAAAGGGTTAGAGGCTTGTTGGAAAAGGCCGCCTTTTTTCCTTTGTTTAATTTCATTCCTTAAAGAAAAGAGAAGATCCTGATCATAATCTTTTTTAGCGGCATAAAGAAGGTATTGCAAAGGAATATCCCTAAAGGGGCGCCCCTTATATTTGCCAAGAGGCATAGCTTTCATTAAGATAGGACGAGATAAGACTTCGAAGAGCTTTTCAAGAGTTAAATAACGTCTCGAAAGATGTTTAAAAACTTCAATATTGACCATCACATCATTCATAGCCCTATGAGCGCCTTCATTCGGCACATTGAAATGAATGCCTAATTTTTCTAGAGCATTTGAGGGGCTGTCTCCATAAAGCCTTGCAAGACGCAAAGTATCTATAAACTTATTTTTTTGAATACGGCAAGGAATGCCGCATCGTTCAGCCTCATTTGAGATGATGTCGATATCGAATTGAACTTGGTGTCCGATGATCGTCTTAGATCCTATTATTTCAAGGAGTTTTGGAATCACATCCCGGATCTTGGGCTGCCCTTTCACCATTTCATAACTAATACGATGAACATTATAGGCGTCTTCCGGCATGACACCGCATTCAGGATCTACCAAGCTTTCATAGGTTTCAAACAGTTTGTCATAGGTAAAAGAAACAACCGCCACTTCAACAATTCTTTCTTTTTTTGCATCAAGACCTGTGGCTTCACAATCGATACAAATAAACTCTTCGTTTTCTAATTTTCCCATGAGTCCTGCTTTTTAAAGCTAGTATTTTAGCTTATGCTTATATTTTACCATTAATTTTATAATAAAAATAATTTTATAAGAACATCTTTATTAATTATTTTGCTCGTTAAAATATTTTTTTATCGAAAAAATAAGATTTTCTTTACCTTCTTCGTTGGTGGAAGAAACTAAGTGAGGGGCGTAAGGCGATTCCGGCAATCCCTTTATAATTTCATTTTTTCGCTTTTCAAGAGAGGATTTATTAATTTTATCTTTCTTTGTGAAGACAAGCATAAAGGGCTTTTGATAACGATTAAACCATTCCACAAGCTCCCTGTCTTCATCCGTTGGATCCCGTCTCATATCAAAAAGATAAAGGATAAGAGCTAGCTGCTTTCTATCATCGAGATAAGACTGGATTAAAGGACCCCAATCCGCTCTCATTTCTTTTGGGACTTTAGCATACCCATATCCCGGCAGATCGACGAAAACCAACTCTTTATCGACTTTAAAAAAATTGATAAGCTGGGTCTTTCCGGGAGTTGCAGATACACGAGCGAGATTTTTTCTTTTAAACATATAGTTTAAAAGAGATGATTTTCCAACATTTGATCTTCCGACTATCGCAACTTCCGGAAGTAATTTTCCGGAATCCGATTTAATCAAAGGGAATTGTTCTTTGTTAGCAGCAGAGGAAATAAATTCAATTTCACTAAACAATAAACGACTCATTTCACTTCCTTTGAACAATGATTTTTCTTTCGTTTTCAGAATTTGCTTCTAAATAAATTAGGAAGGAACCTTCCGGAATATGCTCTTTAATTCTCTCCGCCCACTCAATACAGCAAATCCCATTACTTGAAAAATATTCGTCAAATCCAAGCTGGAAAAACTCATCCCCGCTATTTAGCCGATAAAGATCGAAGTGGTAAATAGGCGGTTTTTCAGGGTAGATATTTAATAGAGCAAAGGTCGGACTTTGTACTTCTTCCTCGTTAACATTAGAAGCTCCCTTGGCTAACCCTTTAATAAAAGTGGTTTTTCCGGCCCCTAACCCCCCAAAAAAACAAACCACATCATTAGGAAGAAGCTTTTGGCCAAATTCTTTGGCCCATTCAAAAGTTTCTTCATAAGAGTGGGTTGTTATAGTTAACGGATAAGAACTCATCGCTTTAGATTGGCTTTGGTTAAACTTACGCCAGCCATCTTTCCACGTGAGGAACAAATTCCTTGCGATCGGCTAAGGCTTCAACGAAGCTTGCGACTTTATCTTCAACGAGTTGCTTTTGAATAAATTCGATAAAGCTTTCTTCTATCTGATAGCGGTTTTGAGTTTGCACTTCCATAAGCGCCATCGGGCGAAGGTAGTTTTTCTTAAAGTCTTCAATAACAGCTTCGGGTGTGTTAAAAATTTTTCCGCTTAGAGCTGAAGAAAACACCTTTTTTGTAATAGGAGCCTTTGAAGGAGCTTTGTCAAGGTAGCTCTTAATTACATCCGGGTCTTCTGAAACATAAAAGCGTTTTACCTTTAATCCGCCTACCCTTTCATTGTTTTCCGGGCATTTGGATACCCAGTCATAAATGGCGTCTTGCGGGTTAGGATGGGTGTTATCGCCAAAAACTTTCCCAGAAAAGGGACAGATATAGATTTTTTTAGTCTGGTCGTTAACACTTTCCTTGCTAAAAGTGATTTTAATTTCAGCTTCCCGATAAAGCGGGTTCTCTTTTTCAGCTGACCTTACTGCTTCCTCTATACTTTGATAAATAATTTTGTGTTTAGGGTATAAGACGGGTTGTAGCTTAAACTTATTTTCAATAAAGTATAGGTAAGCATTGACAAGCTCGGCTTCTGGATTTTCTGACAAAAAATGAAGCAATTTATCCAGAAGTTCAGACGGAATGGAAATATCTTTTGCCATTGTTACCTCTAGGGCTGATTGTAAAAAAAATTATTAAGATTATTGATCGCCTAGAATAACCTTTAACTGTTTTAAGATCAAGTTTGAACTTTTTGCCTTGCAAGCGGGCTCTTTCAAAAATAACCTTTTTTAAAGGCTTTGACTCTATGATTAAAAAAAAGATTTTAGATATTCCGGGGTATGAAAAAGTCATTGAGGCGATGGATGAAGATTCCAAATTGCACTGTATAATAGCCGTGCATAATACATCTCTTGGGCCGGCTCTTGGAGGTGTGCGTATCTACCCTTATCAAACTTTTGATGACGCCCTAAAAGATGTGCTTCTTCTTGCTAAAGCCATGACTAACAAGTCTGCTTTAGCAGAAATTGGTCTTGGAGGCGGAAAAAGTGTTATCATTGCCGATCCCAAGGTAGATAAATCGGAAAACCTTTTAAAAAAATTCGGAGAGGTCATTAACGATTTTAAAGGCTCTTATATTGTTGCTGAAGATGTCGGCTCCTCTCCTGAAGACATGCTTCATATCAGGAAAACAACCCCTTACGTCTCGGCGCTCCCAACCTCAAAAAGCAGCGGTGATCCAAGCCCCTTCACTGCCTGGGGAGTTTTCAGAGGCATCCAAGCTGTTTTAAAAGAACTTTATGGATCAACGGAGGTTAAAAATCGAAGGATTGCCATTCAAGGCCTTGGCCACGTTGGGCATTTTCTAGCCGAACATCTTTTTTGGCAAGGGGCGGATCTTGTGGTCACTGATATCGATTCTGAAAAATGCGCTACTATCAAAAGAAAATTCGGGGCTGAGGTCATCGCACCTGATAGATTTATCCATGAAAAATGCGATATTCTCGCTCCTTGCGCTCTTGGAGGGGTTTTTAACCAAGAGAATGCTAAAACCTTAAAATGCAAGGCGATTGCAGGCTCGGCTAATAATCAATTAGCAGATAGCCAAACAGCAGAAGTGCTTCATCAACATGAAATACTCTATGCTCCGGATTTTCTTATTAATTCAGGGGGGCTTATCAACGCTGTTATGGAATTTGAAAAAGAAGGCTATGACCCGAAACATTCTTGCGCCCGCGTTTCAGAAATTTTTAATTCCTTGCAGCTTGTTTTTGCGATGTCCAAAAAAGAGAATAAATCGACAGAATCTGTAGCTGAAGACCTCGCCGCAAAAAAGTTAAAAAATAAATATAAAATGAGGAAAGAGCCCATTTCATTTAAAAGGTAGGCGCTTCCCTTTTCCTTCTTGATCTCTTGCAAAAGAACTTGTAAAATCTTTCCATTGATAAGAGATTTAATTTAAGAAATGACAGGTATTTATGCTTAGCCCAAGAACTGAATTGGAAAAAATTTTTGAAAAAGCCATACAAAAATCTTTTCCAAAAGAAACAAGCGAGTTTAAGCTTGACCCTGACATTAAAGAGAGCACCCAGCCTCAGTTTGGCCACTATCAATTCAACTCGGCCATGAAACTCTCAAAAATTTTAAAAATTCCACCCCGTCAAGTAGCTGAGGTGATAACGTCTAATGTCGATAAGGGCTCTCTGATTGAATCTCTTGAAATTGCAGGTCCGGGCTTTATCAATATCACCTTATCTCCGCATTACCTTGAAAAGTCGATCAAACAAATTTTAAGAGGTGAAACCTTTGATAAAAAGGCGAAGCAAAAAATCATTATCGACTTCTCATCTCCCAACATCGCAAAAGAGCTTCATGTCGGCCATCTTCGTTCGACAATTATTGGAGATAGCCTTTCGAGACTTTTTGAATTCTTAGGCCATGATGTTTTAAGGCTCAATCATATTGGAGATTGGGGCACTCAATTCGGGATGCTAATTGCCTATCTTAAAGAAGAGTGTAAAGAAATATTAACAGGCCAAAAAACCGCTGACTTAGCTGAGCTTATGGCTTGGTACAAGCAATCAAAAGCTAGATTTGATGCCGATCCGGAGTTTAAGAAAAGAGCTCAAAAAGAAGTCTATCATCTTCAAAACGGGGATGAAGAATCCTTGGAAGCTTGGAAGATGATCTGCGACATCTCTAAAAAAGGATATCAAGAAATTTATGAGCTTCTTGATGTTTCTATTAAAGACCGCGGCGAATCTTTTTATAACCCGCTTTTAAAGTCTATCGTTGAGGATCTTGAGAAAAAGGGACTTGTGACTGTCTCTGAAGGGGCAAAATGTCTTTTTCTTGAAGGGTTTGCAAGCCGTGACGGCACAACACAACCTTTAATTATCCAAAAACAAGACGGCGGCTATCTCTATGCCACAACCGACCTTGCGGCCATTAGACAGCGAATTCAAGATGAAAAAGCAGACCGCATTATTTATGTGACAGATGCCGGACAAAGCCTTCACTTCAACATGATTTTTAAAGCAGCGGAAGCTGCCGGCTATCTTGACAGAACTAAGACAAAAGTAGATCATGTCCCTTTTGGATTGGTTTTAGGCCCGGATGGCAAGAAGTTTAAAACGAGGTCTGGCGAAACTGAGAAATTAATTGATCTTCTAAATAAAGCTATTGAGAAAGCAAGGCTCTTAATTGAAGAGCGCCACCTTGAGATGACTCCTTCTGAAAAAGAAGAGTTAGCCAAAAAGCTTGGTATTGGCGCTGTTAAATACGCCGATTTATCTTCGCATAGGACAAGCGACTATGTATTTAGCTATGACAGGATGCTTCGTTTTGAAGGAAATACGGCAGCCTATCTTATGTATTCATATGTACGCATTCAAAGCATTAAGAGGAAAGTTGGGATTGACCCTCAGCTCATTCAGGAAAAAACAGACCTTGAACTCTCCCACCCAAGCGAAATTGCTTTAAGCCTTCATTTAACGCAGTTTGGCGATGTATTAGAACAAGTAAGTGTTGATCTTTTGCCCAATAGGCTGACAGAATACCTTTATGGTCTTTCAAATCACTTTAACGCTTTTTTTAGAGATTGCAGAGTTGAAGGGACGAGCCAAGAAAAGTCAAGGCTTTTGCTTGCGGAAGCGGCTGCCAAAACCTTGAAGCAAGGGCTATTCATCCTTGGTGTTGAAACCGTTGAAAGAATGTAAGGACGAGATTTAAGTTGAAAAGAATTCTATTGCCGAATTTGCCGCTGTATCCGAAAAAAGGAATGGGACGTGCCCTGTAGCATTTAAAACTTGGCTAGTGGCATTTTTAGAACCCCCATGTTTTGCAGACTCTCTTGGCCAAATTACAAAATCGACTTCACTATGCATGTGAAGGTATCTTGTTTCGACCTCCTTTTCAGAGGCATTCTTTTTTAGCTCCGTAACAAAATCAGAAAAAGGTTTCATTTGATTGGCGCTCTCAGATAAACCAAGAGGCAAATAGGCGGCATAAGTCCCGTCAAAAGGAGTGCCCATAGAAACAAAGTGAGTCACTTCACAGCCAATAGATTCCGCATAGTCCTGTATAAACTTCTCACCCACAAGACCTCCCATGGAATGGACAAAAATTTTAAGATCCTTTCGATCCGTCAATTTTTGAATTTCTATAACCATTTGAAGAACCGCTTTGGAATAGTCATCGATAGACTGGAAAGGCCCGCCGAGATTGATGGTAAATAAATTATCAAAGCCTGCGTTTTTTAGAATGTGCCGATGGTAAATCCAATTGTTACTAGATCCTAAGTATCCATGAATCATCAAAATCGGCGTTTGATGAGGATTGCATTCTTTCCTGGTCTTAGGATTGGCTTTTGTTAAATCAATCGGCGCCACAACCATTTGAGCCAGGATGGATAAAAAGCCTAGGAATACTGATTGGACATTATTAGCCATTAATCTAATTGGTCTTGGCAAATGAGGGGTTATAAGCTGCCAGCCTTTTAAAAAGAGAAGGACGCCAAGAGCAATTGAACTCACGGTTAAAGCCACAAGGGCAATGGGAGCTGCTGCATGAACCAAGGTTAAACTCGCTGAGATAATAAGAGAAGCGGTTAAACATAAACTCAAAATAAAAAAGGCTTTTTCAGCAGCTTCTTTAATGCGGAAACAGTTTACTTTTGGAGGAGGAGGCGGGTCTAGACTTTCTAAAGTATTCAAAATAGCGGGGTCTTTAATTTCTCTTATAGTATCAAAATTAGAAGCAGACATTTAAAACCCTTATTAAAGTAATTAATTTCTATTAAATATGTAAATTTGGATTGAATTTTATCAAAATTAATTAATTAATTCTATAAAATAATTGTTTTAGAGAGTTCTCCAGGGATTTCTCTTACAAATTTTGGAACAAGATAACCCGGAACTCTTTTTTTTAATTCCGATATTATTTCCTTCCCTTTTTCTTCAGTTACTTTAAAATGGCTCCCCCCTTTAACCGGGTCTAACTGATGAAGGTAGTAGGGAAGAACACCAAGTGAGATCAGTTTCCAGGAAAGCTCTTCAAGAATATTAACGGAATCATTGACGCCTTTTAACAAGACCGTTTGATTTAATAGTGTAATTTTCTTTTCAAGAAGATGTGAAAGTCTTAATTTCAGCTCATCATCTAGCTCTTTCGGGTGATTGGTATGGAGGATAAAAACCACTTTTTTTGAAAGACCGCCTAAGATTTCTATCAATTCATCGTCAATTCTTTCAGGTATTCCAATAGGAAAGCGGGTGTGAAACCGAATGATTTGAATAGATTCAAGAGATTCTAGCTCTTTCAAAAGACCTCTTAACTTCTCATTTGATAAAGAAAGAGGGTCTCCCCCGCTTAAGATTACTTCTTTTTGAGAAAAAGATTTCTTTATAGACTCAATCTCAAAATCAAAATCGCTTTTACTTGTCTCGTAAGGGTAATTTCTTCTAAAGCAGTAGCGGCAATGCATCGCGCAAGCGCTTGTCGTGATTAAAAGAGAGCGGCTTTGATATTTTTGAAGAAGCTTTGGACTTAACTGAAAAGTGCAATCGTTAACCGGATCTTCTTTGCAATCTTCTCCAACCTTGTTTTCTTCTTTCAAGGGAATAAACTGTCTTCCAATAGGGTCATCGAGTGAGTTTTTCTCTATCTTCTCAGCAAGTCGAATAGGTAAATTCAAAATAAAAGAAGATTTAAGCAGCACCTTATCCCGATTTTCAGAATCGAGCTCTAGGAAGTCCATTAATTTTTCGATAGAGGAAAAGTTCTGTTTTAATAACTTTTTCCATAGGGGAACGGCGTGCATAAGTAATCTAGTAAAAAAATGATTTTTAGATTATATCTCTAAAGCAAAATAATTTGAAGTAATAACCAAGACATCTTGACTTTACTTAAATAAGTTATAAAAGTTTTCAGCAAATTTCTCGACATCGGGTTCATTTGAAACCTCAACCCAAGGAACGATCCCCTCTTTCCATGCAGGAGGAGGAAAGCCTTTTGAAGCCCAAATGGTTCTGATCAGCATTTCTGCGATACTCGGGTCGCCAAGTCTCCAAGGCTTTGCCTGGCAGATCCACCAGAAGATCCTTCCTAACTTTTTGATAAGTATTGCCTTATCAGTTTCAATCATGGCTTCAGGATAGAGCTTTGTCTCAACAAAATTCATAATTTTATAAATTTTTTTAAATTTGGTATGAGACAAAGATCCAAAAAGGTTTCTGCCCACAATGCGTACTGATTTTTTCGAGGTGTAAATTTTGGATAATTTAACTTTATCTTGATTTATGTTGCTTACATGAATGAATTTTTTATCATTCTCTGAAGTATTCTTTACTTTGCAACATTTGCCATCGGGCAAGTAGTTTTTATAGAAATTATACACAGCAATGTAAGGACAATTTTCATAAAAATAAGTTTCCATCTCATTTTCTCTTAAGTCTCCATATCTAGAATCGGACGCAATGTAGTCCCTGGCAAAACCTAAAAGTTTTAATATATCATTAAATTCCCATTCCTTTTCTTTTAGACCGGTTGCAGCAATTTTGATAGTATGATGCATCCAGTTTCCGTATCTTTCCTGGTCGGGATTATAATTCATTGACTTGGCAACTTTAGAATCTTTGAAGACGACATAATCCTGCCATTTCTCGCCAATTATGTCCTGGGGGATTTTTTCTATTATTTCCAAAATCTCTTTTTCTAATCTTTCTGAAACCCCCTTAGCCCTTAAACAATCGAGCACATGTTCTCGCTTATTGTAAATCCTTAGATTAGGTTTGATTTCATCAAATAGCATCGATGAAAGACTATCTTCAGTTGCCAGTATAGAAAAACTATTCATAATGTTCCCTGATAAATAAAAAATATTTTAAAACATTTCTATTAAGAGAATATTAAGGCTTTTGTTTAACAAAATAGTGAATAGATCTCTTCTTTTAAAAATAAAAAAACTTGAACTGCTAATAACAATAGTGGCTATTTAACCAGCAAAAGACTTGGGTTACTTAAATAACGTATGGAAATTTTCAGCAAATTTCTCAACGTCCGATTCGTTGGTAACCTCAACCCAAGGAACGATACCCTCTTTCCATGCAGGAGGTGGAAAGCCCTTTGAGGCCCAAATGGTTCTTATCAGCATTTCTGCGATACTCGGGTCGCCAAGTCTCCAAGGCTTTGCCTGGCAAATCCACCAGAAGATTCTTCCTAACTTTTTGATAAGTTCTTGCTTGTCATTCTCATCACTCGCTTCCGGGTAGAGTTTTGTCTCGACAAAATTCATGATTTTATCAATTTTTTTAACATTCGTATGATTCATACTCCCATAAAGAGTTTGGCACATAAATTTAACGGGTTGGTCCCCAATTAAAATTTTGGATAATTTAATTTTTTCTTGATTTATGTAGCCTATATGAATGAATTTTGTGATCGTATCGAAAACTTTTTTTCTTTGCAAGTTGCACCATCCGGCAAATAGCTTTTATAAAACTCATATATTGCCACATAGGGCGAATTTCCCAAAAAAGAGGTTTCCATTGATGTTTTTCTTGAAACGCCATAGGAATAATCAGATCCGATATAATGTCTTGCGAAGCACAAAAATTCTAAAATTTCCTTAAATGTCCATTCCTTTTCCATGAAACCTGAGGCCGCAATTCTCACAGAATGATGCATCCAGTTGCCATACCTTTCCTGATCGGCACTATAACTCATTGCGGCCGCAACTTTAGAATCTTTAAAAATGACATAATTTTGCCATTTTTCGCCGATAACCTCCTGAGGCGTTTTTTCTATTAATTCAAGAAGGTCCCTTTCTAGTTTTTCGGAAACGCCGTTGCATTTTAAATAATTTTTAAGAGAGTTTTCATCGTAAATCTTCAGATTAGGTTTAATTTCATCAAAGAACTTCGAGGAAAGGCTACTCTCATTGTTTATTGAATTCACAACAAATCCTTATAAATAAAATTATATTTTACAAAATATTTGTTAAAAGAAAATTAAGATCGTCATTTAATATACTAAAGTTTATGATATCGGAATTTAAAATTTGGAAAGAAAAATGGAAAAAACCGCTAGTGATGAACCCATCGTCGTTTGGAGCGCCTACCAAGTAGGTTTCGCAGCTTTCATTTCAGGACCGCTAGGCGCATCCTTCTTCATCGCGAGAAACTATAAAGCTCTGCAAAACATAAAAGCGGCTAATAAAAGTTTAATTATTGGTCTTTTGGGCAACTTTGTATTACTCACTTTGGCTTTTCTCTTTTTTGAAAAATGGGATAGAAGCCTTGTATTTGGAATTACCGTCTCCTATATCCTCTTTTTGTCAGAATTTGTGAAAAAATTTCAGGGAAATGAGCTGAAAGAACTATTGGCGAATGGAGCTAAAAAAGGGTCTACTCTAAAGCTTATTCTCATTTCTTTAGGTTTTTTTGTACTTTATAATTTGATTGGAATTTCTACATTGCTCTTAGCAGAGTACTGGCTAGAAACCCAATTGTTATAGGATTTCAAAACTATAAGCGGGTTAATTAAATAACTTGTGAAAGTTCTCAGCAAATTTCTCGACATCAGCTTCTTTTACAACCTCTGCCCATGGAATTATGCCCTCTTTCCAGCTTAGGCTTTCAAAGCCTTTTGATTGCCAAATGGTTCTAATCAAGGTTTCAGCTATGCTAGGATCGCCCGCGAGCCAAGGCTTTGCCTGGCAGATCCACCAAAAGATTTTTCCGAGTATTCTTTTTAGCTCTTCTCTATCTGTTTCCTGTAAAGCTTTTGGGTAGAGTCCGGACTTGACAAACTCCATAATTTTAGCTGCTACTTCAGGATCGGTATGGTCTATGCCTCCAAAAGTCTCTTTACCCTGATAAATAAGGGGTTTTTCCGAAATCGATAGAGAAGACAACTTTATTTTCTCCCCTCTTAAATAACTGAAAAAAGTTAACCCTCTTTTTGTTTCGATACAGGTGACGCCATCAGGCTGATAAGACTTAAAAAAATCTGCTATAACCTTATAGGGACCTCCTAAAAAAGAACAGCCCGGTTGAGTTCTTTCTTCTCCTGAAGTATGCCTTAGGCTTTCATATTCCCGACAACAGCGTAAGAATCTTAAAAGCTTATCAAAATTCCAGTCCTTTTTTTTAAGTCCCTTTACGCTGAGCCTTACTGTTTGATGCATCCATTTCCCATAGTTCTCTTGATTGGCACTATAACCTAGAAAAGCAGCCTCTTCGGGATTTTTGAAAATAACATAATCTTTCCATCTCTCTCCTATTTCTTCTTCCTTTGTGCTTTTTATAAGCTCAAGATATTCATTAACATACTCTTCCGGAACTTCCAAATGGCCAAAGATGGAGTTTATGATTTCCTTATCTTTATAAACGGTTATACTAGTGCTTTCAAAATTCTCGCTTGGGGTCGCTAAAATAGTTTCTTCCGCTTCTTTTATTTTATGAGGTAGCTCTTCAAAAGGCGTCTTTTGGAGGAAATAATCCTTTAAATGACAAGAATTTGATCGGATCATACTAAAAGATTTTTTCTTTAGAAGATTTTTAGGATGTTTAAAAAGCCCCTTAAAGGGGCTTTTGGATTAAACAATTATGAGTGTTTTAAGCAGAGACAGTTAAAGCCGCAATCGGTCTTGAAGCTTGGGGGTAGACAATTTCCTCGGGTCTATCATCGAGCTCAACTCTTTCGGCATCTGCGCCTAAATCAATAAGTTTTTCAACTAGATTTTCATAACCTCTATCCAGATAAGGAAGGCCTAAAATAGTGCTTGTTCCCTCTGCGATTAATGCGGCCATGATATAAGCAAACCCGGCTCTTAAATCAGGCACAGCTATTTCTTTTGCATTAAGGGCTGTAGGTCCCTTAACAATAATGCTATGCGGAAAGCTTTGAGAAGCAAAACGGCATTGCTTACCGCCAAGGCACTGTCTAAACTGCGTGATATCAGCGCCCATTTCCTTTAAGACTTCTGTGTAGCCGAAACGGTTTTCGTAAACAGTCTCATGAACTACCGAGGACCCCATAGCTTGAGTTAAAAGAACGACAAAAGGCTGTTGCCAATCTGTCATAAAGCCTGGATGAACATCCGTTTCCAAGTGGAGGCCGCCTTGCAAAGGGCCATCGTAGAAAAATTCAATGCCATTTGAGTGAACTGAAAACCCGCCGCCTACCTCTCTCATTTTATTTAAGAAAGTGATCATATCGCTATGCTTGGCATCTTCGATGAAGATCCGCCCCTTTGAAGCAATAGCTGCCATGCCCCAAGAGGCCACTTCTATTCTATCAGGAATAATATGATGCTCAACTTCATAAAAGCGTCTTGTCCCTTGAATTCTGATCGTTCGATCCACATCTAGCGTGATGTGAGCGCCCAATTTTTGTAAAAAAAGAATCAAATCTACAATTTCAGGCTCCATGGCCGCATTTTTAATTTCAGTAACGCCTCTTGCCGTAACGGAGGCTAAAATAGTATTCTCAGTAGCCATGACAGACGGGTATGGCAAAGTGATTACAGTTCCTTTAAGTCCTGAGTGGGCTTGAGCAAAATAAGCGCCAAGGCGTTTCATTTCACGAAATTCAATGTTGGCGCCTAATTTACGAAGGGCATCTAAATGAAAATCGACGGGACGCTTTCCGATGCAATCGCCGCCTGTCACAGGAACTATGATGTCTTGATCGGTTCTGCCAAGAAGGGCTCCAATCATTAAAATAGGGATTCTATTAGCCCCTGAAAAACGCTGGGGAATATAGGAGGTTGTTAATTCTTTTGTGACCACTTCCATCACTTTAGCTTCCCTATCCCAAGAAACTTGCATACCGATTTCTTGGCACATAGCGACTGTTATCTCAATTTCGCCAATGTTGGGAACATTGTAGAATCGGCAGGGTTTATCAGAGAGTAGCGAAGCCACAAGCAATTTGTTAGTAGCATTTTTAGCGCCTTGAGCTTTAAGTTTTCCCTGAAGCGGTGTGCCGCCCTTGATTTTGAGTGCTTCCATATGAATGTCCAATTAACTGATATTACCTTAAGAAATAGTTAGAAACACTTTTAAAGCCTTTCCATCAGGGAAACTACACTAAAATAAAGGTTTCTTTCAATAAAAATATGAAGAATCTTAACGAAGGATTCGCTTAAAATTGCTCTATTCAAAAAGCAAAACAAATTATACCATCGAATTTAGCCAATGTTTAAGAATTAAAATGAAATAGCGCAAAAGAAAAACGAGGTCTTATCGTGAAGCATAGAACAGGTATTGGTCAAGGAAGCTATCGATTTGAAAATGAAGAAAGCGAAAAAAAATGCTTAATTGGCGGAATTGAGTTTCTTGAAACTCCGGCCTTTGATGCTGCTTCACAAGGGGATGTTGTTTTTCAAGCTCTTTGCAATGCCATTTCAACTTTGACAGGCATGTCCTATTTCGAAGAGAAAGATAAATCATTGGGTAAAGAGACTTTCAATGAAAATGAAACTAGCCTCAAAGAAGTGCTCAGAACTCTCGGAAACCAAAAAATTACCCACATTTCTCTCTCACTTGAAGGCAGAAGGCCAAGCTTTAAAGAAAGGCTTCGCGAAATTAGAGACAACCTTGCAAGAATCATAGAAATAAATCCTAATCAAATAGGTATCGCCTTCACAACAGGAAGCGGCCTTACAGGTTTTGGAAAAGGTGAAGGGGTTCAGTGTCTTTGCATTGTTTCAACGGAAGAAAAAAGCTAATAAACGTCTCTTAGATACCTTTTTTGCTTTTTCAGCTCTTTAACGTAGGCTTTTGATTCTTCGGGAGTTAAGTTACCCTCTTCTCTAATAATCTCATGAAGGGTTTCATCCACATCCCTTGCCATTCTTTTAGCATCTCCGCAAACATAAAAAAAAGCCCCGTCTTGAAGCCATTTGTATAGCTCTTTTCCTTTTTCTTTCATGCGGTGCTGCACATAAATTTTCTCCGGCTGATCCCTTGAAAAAGCTAAGTCAAGCTCTAAAAATCCTTCGTTTTGCAAAGGAAGAAAAAAATCTTCATAGAAAAAGGAATTCTTTCTATTTCGTTCACCAAAAATGAGCCAGTTTTTGCCTCTTGCGTCAGTGGCTTTTCGCTCTTCTAAAAAGGCCCTGAAAGGGGCAACTCCGGTTCCCGGCCCGATCATAATAAGTGGAGCATTTTGATCTTGAGGAAGAGTAAAGCCATTGGAAGGTTGAATAAAAATAGGCACCATTTTCGTATTAATCAAAGTTGACTCGCAAAGAAACGAGGTGCAGACCCCCTTTTTTTGTTTTCCTCTCACTTCATAATTCAAAAGAACCACCGTTAAGTGAATTTCTTTAGGGTGGACAAGACTTGAGGATGCAATAGAATAAAATCTAGGCAAAAGAGGCTTTAAAAAAGAAATCAAAGCGTCACTTGTTAGATAAGATTTTGAGCCCTCTAAAAATTCTTCAAAAAAATCGAGGATTTGGTAAGTTTCCAAAAAAAGTTTCAACTCATCGTGAGCTTTTTCATGAAGCAATTGGCCTAATCGCTCTTTTTTTGGGGATTCCTCCAATTTTTCATGAACTTCTTTAACAAGACCCTTCGTCAAATCGGTTATATTGGCGTGGTGGGTTAAGTATTTTCTTAAGGTCAGACACTCGCTTGTTTTTTTGTGGATGACTTCTTCTTTTCCCTCTAGCTTAGCATAGGCTAAAAGTGCGTCAACCACCTCTTCCTGGTTGGTTGGTAAAACACCAATTGAGTCGCCGACAGAATAATTGATTTCAGAGCCGCTTATATCTAAAACAATATGCTGGGTCAGTTTTTGAGCGCCTTCTTGAGTTAAGGCCCTTCTTTCTTTAATGGAAGCATAAAAAGGATTTAAGCGGGACTTTCCCGGAAATTCGTTCATTATATAATACTCGGAGTAAATTCTTTTTTATTTTATTATAAAATATAATTTAAATTCATTATAAAATAATAAATTGCTTTTTAAATTATTAATTATCTCATCTCGATGATTTTCCAAGAGTTCGAGTCTCAAGCATTATTAAAGGATGAACGATTTTAGACTATCCAAAAAATCAGTTTCTTTTTTAGCATAGGAAATCATAGTTTTTATTTTTCATCCCATTTGCTTTTAGGTTCAACTTCATCACTATCCATTAATCTTCATGTAAACATCAAGTTGACCAAATTTGTTAGCAACAAGGCTTGAGAACGACTGTTTTTTTAATGTTAGGGTAATAACCCGAGAACAACACTATTTACCTATCTCACCCCTCAAAGGAATCTTATGAAACAGGGAATTTTCAACAGTTTTAAGAACTTTTTCAACGTTTTTTTTGGAACTCTAGGCTTTCTTTTTGCTTTTTTAGTGTTAGGGCTTCTCTTTGGCCTTGCCAAGTCAACCGATTCAAGCGAGATTGAGCAGAAATTTACGCCGGAAATTGTAGCCAATGCCAATGGCGTTCGAAAAGCAAAATCAGCGTCCGCGCCTGTTATTCTAGAGATTGATATTGACGGTATCATTGGGACAAGGGAATTGAATGGAAGCACAGTCAGAAGACAACTTTTAGAGTCTCGGGAAGACACTCTTGAAGGCGACCGTGTAAAAGCTATTTTGCTCTATATAAATACACCCGGGGGCACAGTTACTGATGCGAACGATATTTACCGCGCCCTTATGCAATATAAGGCAAAGTATAATGTTCCGATTTATGCCTATGTCGATGGGATGTCCGCATCAGGCGGAATGTATGTTGCTTGCGCGGCAGATAAAATATTTGCTTCGGATGCAAGCATTATTGGCAGCATCGGGGTCATATCTCCTTCCATTTTTAACGTTTCCTCGCTTCTTGACAAATTAGGCGTACAGTCCTTGACTCTTTATTCCGGAAAAGGGAAAGACGCTTTAAACCCGACAAGACCCTGGAAACCTGGAGAAGAAGACAATTATAAAGACCTCATCACCTATTTTTATTCACAATTTGTAGATCTTGTAGTAAAATCAAGGCCGGAAATAAATAAAAAAGCCCTAGTCGAAGAATATGGAGCCAACATCTACCCGGCTTCAACCGCACAAAAAATCGGTTTTATTGACGATGCGGACTCGTCACGTGAAAAAACGCTACGCGCCCTTCTTGAAAAACTCTCTATTGAAGATGACTATTATCAAGTCATCAAATTGAAAGATGAAAACTGGTTTAGCAAACTTTTTGAAGCCCGCACAAGCGCTTTAATGACACCTGAAACTCTTCATAAGATAGTGATCCCCGAGGCGCTTCCTGAGGAATTAAATGGTAAATTTCTCTATCTTTGGCATGCGAAATAACCACCCGAATTTTACAAAAGGAGCCTTTTACTTAAGGCTTCTTTTCAAGCTAATTTAAGGAATTCATGAACTCAAAACCTCTTTTTGTTATAGATGCATCAGGCTATATTTATCGCGCTTATCATGCTATTGCCATGATGACCAATACAAAAGGCGAATCCACGAACGCATTGTTTGGATTTATTCGCTCTCTTTTAAAATTGATCAAAGATTTTCAATCTGAAAACATCGTCGCTGTCTTTGATGGTCCGGACAATACGCAGAATAGAAAAAACCTTTACTCCGAATACAAATCCCATCGAAAGAAAATGCCGGAAGATTTGGGGCATCAAATTGATTGGGCAAAAAAATTCTGTCAGTTATCGGGCATTCCTTTGCTTACAATCGAAGGGGTAGAAGCCGATGACACGATCGGAAATATCGCCCTTTGGGCAGAAAAGAATTACCCAAGCGTTTATCTTTGCACGACAGATAAGGATATGGCGCAGCTTGTCACCGATAAAATCAATCTCTTGAATACTTATAAAGATAATTTCATCTTAGGTCCAAAAGAGGTTGAAGAAACTTTTGGCGTCCCTCCTTCCTTAATTTCAGATTGGCTCGCCATGACAGGCGATGCTTCCGATAACGTTCCCGGAATTTCAGGAATCGGACCAAAAACCGCAGCCGATCTTTTAAAACAATACGGCTCTTTGGATAACCTTTTAGATCAAGCAAGCGCCATACCCGGTAAGAAAGGACTTCTTATCCAGGAACAAAAAGAGATGGCTAAATTAAGCAAGCAGCTTGTCTCAATTCATCTCGACATTGATATCCCGAAAAACCCGGAGTTTTTTCAAATAAAGTCCAAACAATCAAGCGATCTTCTAGAGTTTTTAAAGTCCATGAACTTTAATAGTCTGATTAAAGAACTAGGCGTTTCGCAAAAAGGAGAGGCTAAAACCTACAAATTAGTGGATAGCGAAGAAGATTTAGACGCTCTTATTTCTACATTAAGGGAAGCCAAAACTTTTGCGATTGCCACACTCACAACTCATCCCCACCCATTAATGGGCTCCTTAGTTGGAATCGCGTTTAGCTTTGAGCCGGATAAGGCTTTTTACCTTCCCTTCAACGGAAACCTAGGCTTTCAAAAAGCAATAACACCTCTTAAACCTCTTTTAGAAGATCCGGGCATCGCTTTATTTGGACACAATATAAAACATGATCTTCTTGTATTAAAAAATAATGGCATTGAGCCCAAAAACATTTGTTTTGACACCATCTTAGCCTCTTTCATTTTGAATTCTAACGAAAGACAGCATTTACTTGACGCTCTTTGCTTAAAGTATTTCGGCAAAGCTAAACCTACTATAGAAGATTTGACAGGCAAGGGAAAAAAACAAATTGGCGCCCAGGCTTTGCCTATTGAAAAAGTGAAGGATTATTATGGCGAAATTGTCGATTATATCGTCCAGCTAAAAGCCATTTTCGAAAAAGAACTGACAGAAAGAGGGCTTAAGGACCTATTTGAAACCCTTGAGCTTCCTCTTCTCGGCGTCTTAGCAGAAATGGAGTTTAAAGGGATTTACCTTGATGTCGAAAAGCTTGAAAAAGCGAAAGAAAAAGTCCTTGGTGAAATTGAAGAATTAAAAAAAGTCATCTTTGAAATTGCGGGCGTCGAATTTAATCTTAATTCACCAAAACAGTTAGGGGAGGTTTTATTTCAAAAACTAAAAATTCACCCTCCAAAGAAGACAGCTACCGGTTTTTCAACAAGCGCAGAGATATTGGAAAGCTTAAAAAACGAGCATCCTATAGCAGAGAAGCTACTTGAATATAGGACCCTTGAAAAGTTAAGGTCTACATATATTGAAAAGCTTCCTGAAGAAGTCAACCCAAAAACACACCGTATCCATACCACTTTTAATCAGTTTGTGGCAGCTACAGGAAGGCTATCTAGTCAAGACCCGAACTTGCAAAATATACCCGTAAGAAATGAAGCCGGCTTAATTATTAGAGAGTCCTTCAAGCCTGAAAAGGAAAATTGGCGTTTCCTATCTTTGGATTATTCTCAAATTGAGCTTAGACTTTTAGCTCACTTCAGCCAGGATCCCGTTCTAAAAGCCGCTTTTATTCAAGGTGAGGATATCCATAGAACCACAGCCGCCTCTGTTTTCAACCTTCCCCTTCAGGAAGTGACCTCATCAATGAGGGAATTTTCAAAGGCTGTCAATTTCGGTATTATTTATGGGCAAGGCCCTTTTGGGTTATCCCAAGTGCTAAAAATTGACCAGTACCAAGCTAAGTCCTTTATCCAGACTTATTTCGACCGTTTCCCAAAAGTCCGGGAATTTTTGGAAGCCTGCAAGGAAGAGGCTAGAAAAAAAGGAAAGGCTGTCACCTTTACCGGACGGGAAAGAGCCATTCCTGAAATTCAAAACCGAAACCCTCAAATTCGCGCTTTAGGCGAAAGGCTCGCCGTTAATACTCCTCTGCAAGGCGGAGCTGCCGATCTTATCAAAATGGCTATGCTTGAAATTCAAAAAGAACTAAAAAAACTTGGGTTAAAGGGCTACATGATCCTTCAAATTCATGATGAATTGATTTTCGAAGTCCCGGAAGAAGAGTTGGAAATTTTTGAGAAGGTCATTAAACATAAAATGGAAACGGCTTATTTGTTCGATATTCCACTAGTTGCAAACGTCTCAATTGGCAAAAATTGGAAAGAATGTTAAAATTAAAGAAAATAGCCGTAACAGGCGGAATATCCTCAGGCAAATCAACCTTCTGTCAATATCTCAAAGAGTTGGGCGCCGAAACGATTAACGCAGATACGGTTGTTCACCGGTTATTATCTCCCAATACAATCCTCGGACTTCAGGTTATCGATCTTTTAGGGCCTGACATTGTTAAAAACGACAGGATTGATAGGTCAATAGTTGCCTCCAAGGTTTTCTCTGATTATAAACTGTTAGATCAATTGGAGGGGCTTCTTCACCCAGCTGTGTTTAGGGAGACGGAAAGGTTATATCAGGAAGCCGTTCAGCAAGCTTTTTCACTTTTTGTTGCAGAAATCCCGCTTCTTTTTGAAGCAAAAAAAGAAACCGATTTTGATACGACAATTGCAGTTATCGCCGATGAGACCCTCTGTTTGAGACGATTTTTAGCTAAAGGGTTCAACGAAAGAGACTATGAACTTCGTGCAAAACATCAATTGCCGCAACAGGAAAAAGCAAAAAGAGCGAATATTGCTATCTATAATAATGGATCTATAAAAGAGTTAAAAAAAGCGGCTGAATTCTATTACCATCAATTGGTCTCTTAAACCAAAGAAAATCGGGAAATTTGAAGAGAAACCGCAAAAAATTTACAACAAACCAATCATTCTATTAAGGGAAAACATAAAGATATCTATCAACACCTTACAATTCATATAACTTTTGGACCTAAGTGTTGCTTTCAATCTTTAGTAGTTTTCATAACATTTAATTTTTCAAAAGGAGCTAAAATTCCCCATGGAACGAGAAGAAATAGCACAAGAAGTCGCAAGCCCTGAGGGGGAAGCTGAATCAAAAGAAAAAGGTCGCTCTAAAGGACCTGGTACTCCGGCTCAGAAGCGAATTAACATCCCGCCGCCTCCTCAACAGACCCCAATTGTAGAACCGCCAGTCCCCTTAAAAACGACTAAGATCGCCGATATCCAAAGGATGAATATCGATGAGCTTAGCCAGTTTGGAAAGAATATGGGCTTGCAGCATTTGGGCTCCATGACTAAATCACAAATGGTTTTTGAAATTGTAAAGTCGATTTCAGAAAACCCCAATGAAGTTCTCTATGGAGAAGGAGTTTTAGAAGTCCTTCCGGATGGATTCGGCTTCCTTAGATCTCCAAACTACAACTATTTGCCGTCCGCTGAAGACATTTATGTTTCCCCGGCTCAAATACGCCGTTTCGATTTAAGAAAAGGGGATACCGTTTATGGAACCATCCGACCTCCTAAAGAAAAAGAGAAGTACTTTGCGCTTCTTAAAGTCGAAAAAATTAACGGAACCCTCCCTGATAAAGCTAAAGAGCGTATTTTATTTGAAAACTTAACGCCTCTTTATCCCAATCAGCGTCTTGTCATGGAAACGACGAAAGAAAACCTTTCGACTCGTGTTCTAGACCTTGCAGCCCCTATCGGTAAAGGCCAAAGAGCCTTGATTGTGGCGCCGCCAAGATCCGGAAAAACCATGATCATGCAAAATGTGGCCAATGCCATTGCCACAAATAACCCAGAAGTCACTTTGATGGTCCTCCTGATTGATGAGAGACCGGAAGAAGTGACCGACATGCAAAGAATGGTCAGAGGAGAAGTCATCTCTTCAACTTTCGATGAACCTCCGGAGCGCCACGTACAGGTTGCTGAAATGGCCATCGAAAAAGCAAGAAGGCTTGTCGAGCATGGACATGATGTTGTTATCTTACTTGATTCTATCACAAGACTTGCAAGAGCTTACAATACCGTTCAACCCCACTCCGGTAAAATCCTGACAGGCGGTATTGATGCGAATGCCCTTCATAAACCCAAACGCTTCTTCGGTGCTGCAAGAAACATCGAGCAAGGCGGATCTCTTACTATCATTGCAACAGCCCTTATTGAAACGGGCTCTCGAATGGACGAGGTTATCTTTGAAGAGTTTAAAGGCACAGGCAACATGGAACTTGTGCTTGAAAGAAGACTTGCCGAAAGACGTATTTGGCCGGCCATTGATGTCATTAAGAGCGGTACAAGAAAAGAAGAATTCCTCTACCACCCAAGCGAGCTTGAAAAAGTTTATCTCCTTCGCGGCGTTTTGGCAGACCTTGCTCCGGCGGATGCGATGAACCTTCTTTTAAGCCGTCTTAGAAAGACAAATAATAACATTGAATTTCTTCTTTCTGTAAAAGAATAGGAATTTTCTCTATATGTGATCTAAACCACTTGTAAAACAAGTTACAAGGGTTTAGATCTTTTCATTTAAAGATAACTTTATTTAGCTATGAACCCTCTTAAAATTTTTGCTCTTCTCATTGTGCTCTCAATAGGTGGATTTTTTCTTTACCAAAGAGAAAGCCATCTTTTTTTTGAACGTTTTCAACTTTATTACGAAAATGGGAATTTAACGACCCTTAAGCCTCGCTTTACAACAGAGCAAATTTTAAATAACGCAAGACCTGAACTTATACAGGAAAATACCGCCAAAATAAAAGCTCCTGTCACAAAAATGCTTCCTTTGCTTCTGCTTGAAGTCAAATATAAAGGGGAAGATGACCGTCCGAAAGAAGGCTATTGGATTTGGAATTCGTTTCAAGGGGAGCTTATCTTAAATTTAAATCCCCTGGAGATGACCCACGGTTTTAGAGATGCTATTAACTCGCAGGCCAGTTTAGATGAGTTCCGCCTTATAAAAGCGCTCGCCGGGAAAGGGTCTCTTAATAAAGACCTTCTTAAAAGGCAATTGGGCTTAAATCAAAATTTTGAGAGCTTACTTCAGACCGCTCAAAAAAAACAACTTATTTTAGTACAGGGCCAGAATGTAAAACTCCACCTGCAAAGCCCGAAAATCGAGACCCCAACCTCTATCGGCCTACCCTCTTTTGTGTTGCTTCCTTATGAACACTCGCAAATTATCAGCCACCCTTTCTCTAAAAGCGAAGTCGCTTTTGCTTTAGAGTCTGCTTTCGGACCCAATCTAAAAATTCGAAGCATAAAAGAAATATTTATGCCGATCCTTGAAATTGATGTCGAAAAAAAAGACGGCTCCCATGTCCTCTACCACTTTAATAGTGTGACAGGCGAGACTCTCCCCAATACTTTTTGGAATTAAGAACAAACCTAAAAAAAAACCCCGAGTTAATAATAAACCCGAGATTTGGAAGAGCCCTAAAACCCTAAAAAATTAAATTTGCTTCTTTCTAAGTTTTTTTATGCCGGCTGCAAAAATTTCGTCTATTTTATGAATTTTTGTTTGATCAACAGCATCTCTCCAATGAACAAACCTCTTAAACGGATCTGGACCCTTAAACGCCAGTACAAAAATGCCTGTGTAAAAAATTTTTGATAAAAATACTATATCTTCAGCAACTTTTTTGACAAACCCGCCTTCAGGCATTTCAATTACTGTAGCTGGGCATTTTGATGGATAGTGCGGATCCCATTTCAATTCTAAAACGTCATACACATCTCGAGAAAAATCTTGGGCTTTCTTAAAAAAGCCGTTCTCGTCTTTAGTATGTAAAGACTTATCTCTGTCCTCAAACGCTATTATGGTTCCTTTTTCGTCCAAGATAAAATGCGTCGTTACAAAGAAGTCCCACCAAGGCGAGGTGCATTGATGAGAAATAAAAATTTTCTCGGAAATGGGAAGAATACTATTAAAATTTTGAATGGCAACTCTTCTCACTTGAAAGGCCTCTCTATCAGAATCCACCATGTTTTTGAAATGAGAGGAGACCAATTTTAAAGAATTTAGCTCTGAAGCTGTCAATCGATCAAAAATTGAGGAAATGATTTCTTTAGGGAGTGCGTTAAGGGTTCCAAAATCCTCAGTAAGAGGCTGGCTTTGAGCTGTCCTTACAAAGTACTCTTCACCCGTTTGGCGCGGAAGATCTGAAGCTTGCATTATTGTACCTATTATTAAAAATTAAAAGTTTATTAAATTAGTAATATCAAATCTAACATTTTAAGATATAAACCATAACAAACTTTACAATTTTTAATAACAAAAAAACCCCGAGTTAATAATATACCCGAGGTTTTGAAATTCTTTAGTTATCAAATTATTTATTGATTGAATGAAGTCTTTCGGTGCCAACTCTAAGAACATTACTTGTTTTAAACTCTTCTGTTGCTACTTCAACAATAACATTTCTAAAATCAACGAAATTTTGATCAGGCCTTTTATTAGCAAGAGCCAAAGCATAAGCGCCTTCATAAATTGGGAAAGCTAGTGAAGCCATAGCTTCTGCGACTTTTTTGGCAAACCCATTTTCCGGCATCTTAACTATTTTTACAGATTGGTCAAAACGATAAAATCCTTTTGACCAGTCGATGGTTAAAGTAGAATGGTCATTTGTTGGAACAAAATCCTTTGATTGTTTAAAATTGCCTTCTTCATCTTTAACAAACATGATCTCATCCGCGCCGGACAGAGCCACCAAGTTTCCTTCTTTATCTAAAATGAAATTAGTCCTGTGGTAGGGATCCATAGCACTTTTCATGCCAAAAAGCTTAAAAATATGAGGACGCATCATTTCAAAATTTTGTAGGGCCAAACTTCTTACTTTCTTAAATTCTGGATCGACTATTTGACGAGAAGTTTTAGAAACCAATCTTGTTTGATTTAATTCCGAAAAAGAGCCCTCATTAAAAATCATTGTTATGATTTCTTTCGGTAAGGCATTTAGACTTCCCATATTTCGAGAAAGTTGTTGATCTAATGGAAGAGCCGTTAATGCGAAGTAGGCTTCTTGCGGAGAATCAAAAGCTGAAGCTTGCATAAGTTGATAACCTCTTATTATGATAAATATAATTTATTAAATTAAAATTTTACCATAGTTTATGATTTAATATCAATTTAATAATTATTTTAAAATAAAAGGGCAAAAAAGAGAAATTAGCTAATACTAAATCTCTTTTTTTATAATTTCTCGGATTTCATAAACAAGAGCCTCTAATCCTTCCCCTGTAACTGCAGAAATGACAAGAAATTTTTCTTCTCTATCCGGATAGGCCTTGGAGAATTCTTTTACAAAGTCTCTGATATTCTCAACGGATTCGTCAGTATCGCACTTATTTAAAACAATCAGAGCGGGTCTTTTGGAAAGATCTTCATTATAAGAAGAGAGTTCGTTTTGTAAAACCTGGTAGTCGGCAAAAGGGGTTCGTCCATCAATACCTGAGGCGTCTAGCAGGATAATGAGAAGTTTTGTTCGTTCAATGTGTCTTAAAAACTCGATGCCAAGACCCCGGTTTTCATGAGCGCCTTCAATAATTCCTGGAATATCCGCAAGATAAATCCGTGAATTATCTTCGAGTGTGATAAAGCCGATATTTGGTTTTAAAGTGGTAAAAGGATAAGGCGCCGTTTTAACACGAATATGAGCAAGAGAGGACATAAGAGTAGATTTGCCGGCATTTGGAAAACCGACTAAGCCGACATCGGCAATTAATTTAAGCTCGAATTCGACCTTTCTAATGCTGCCTTTTTTACCCGGAGTCGCGTAGTTTGGAGCGCGGTTTGTCGGTGTTCTAAAAAAGAAGTTGCCAAGCCCCCCTTTTCCCCCTCTGCAAAGTTCAAAACGTTCTTTATCGTGGGTTAGGTCCGCAATGATATCGCCTGTATCCGCGTCTTTAATTAAAGTTCCACATGGCACTTTTAAAACAAGATCCTTCCCTTTCTTACCTTGACGGTTGTTAGGTCCGCCTGAACCTCCGGATTCAGCTCTAATGATCCTTTTATGGCGGTAGGGATCAAGAGAAGGAATTTGAACATCGGCTTCTATAAAAACAGAACCGCCTGGGCCCCCGTTGCCTCCCCAAGGTCCTCCTTTCGGAATGTATTTTTCGCGTCTCCAGGAGACAAGGCCATTCCCTCCATTTCCTGCCGAAATTTCTAAGGTGACTCGATCGATGAACATATGGGGCGCCAGTTTTTTAATTTTGAAAACGGTTTATTATAAATACCGTAAAGATTTTTTAAAAGGAGCTAATTACTTTATTACGGATAAACAAATTAGTTTGAATAAAAAAAAAGCGAAGCTTGGGGCTTCGCTTAAGAGAATTAAACTTTCGAGAAGAGCTAGATTTTACATGCCAGCTTCGATGTAAACAACTGTCCTGTCGCTTTTTTGAAAAGTGACAATGCCGTCTACCAAAGCAAAAAGTGTATCATCATTTCCGCGACCGACATTTCGGCCGGGATGCCACTTAGTTCCTCTTTGTCTAACTAAAATACTTCCGGCCTTAACGACTTCTCCGGAACCCACTTTGACGCCTAAACGTTTAGCTCTTGAATCGCGTCCGTTTCTTGTTGAGCCTTGACCTTTCTTGTGTGCCATTGATGCCTCCTGCCTTACTTCGCTTTTCCAATTTTCATGATCTTAACTTTGGAATAATGCTGACGGTGGCCAATAAGCTTGCGTTGACGCTTGCGTTTTTTGTATTTAGCGCTACGAATTTTTGGGCCGACTGTTTCGCCAAGAATTTCGCCTGTAACGACAAATCCGCTTGGAGCTCCAAGTCTATGTTCTTTTCCGTCGAATGAAAAAAGTATGTCTGTAAAATCGATGTTTTTCTCTTGAGCATTTAAAAGCTCAACATGAATGACATCTCCCTCGGCAACTCTATATTGCTTGCTGCCGCTTTTGATGATAGCGTACATTTCTGTCTTCTCCTGAATCTCGAAAATCTAACGAATCCGTTAATTTATAGGAATTGCGGTTTAAAATCAACCCAAAAACAAAGAAACTTTCAAGAAGGTGAGCTTGAGCCTATCGGCTTTTTGATAAAATCTTATCGATAATTGTTATTATGGAGATTTCTTCATACCAAAATCAATAAAGATGATCATTAGGGAACATTTTTGTTCTATGAAAAAGATTTAATAATATCTTTTTCAAAATAGCATTACCAACCTAAGAATTAATATCAAATTAGCAAACATTGTCTGCCTAAATAAAAAGTTATGAATATATCGGATTCATACCTCAGCCTCTGATCACACTATAATCCAACGGAAAGCTTAGATTTTATCAATACACTAACCGGCATGACATTTTGCGTGAATCCCCTTCCTTTTTTTAAGTAAAACTTCTACTAAGGGCTTAAAAAAGTAAATTCACTATCATTATTTAGGGTCGGTTTTTATGCATAATATAATCGCCGCTGTGTCTATCGCTACCTATAATATTTTAGATCCCTTTTACGCCGTCTATTGGGCAGAACCTGCAGGGCTTAATGAAGAGGGGCTTGCCGCCTCAAGAGAAACGCTTCGAGCTTCAGCTCAAACGATGGACAAAGATTGGGAAACTTATAGTAATTGGAATCAAAGGCAGGAAACCGTGGCAAAAAACATTCAGTCAGCGGATATCGTCTGTCTTCAGGAAGTTTCAGAAACAACCCTTGCTAACCTTCAAGAACTCACCAACTATCAATTAGCTGCAGTAAGCTATAGCCATATCCCCGGGCTTCCCTCCTTTGGCAACGCTATCCTTTATAACAAAGAGAAAGTGAATTTAGAAGAAGGCAGTGTTTTAACTTGTGAATCTCCGCCGGCAATTCGCGGTGCAGCGGTCGGCATTTTCAAAATTGGTACTAAACTAATTAAAGTAGCAAGCCTTCATTTATCAGGTTATTATTCGAAAGAGCCGGATCTTATAAAAAAGCAAGCCTCGAAAAAAAGGGGCTTTGATGAACTGCAAAATTTTAAGAGGCAAATAGAATCTCAAGTTCAGGGTTTAGACGGCATTGTCATTGCGGGCGATTTTAATGAATCCAAGGATGAAGAGGAACAAGAATTATATAGGCCCGGGGTTTTGATGGAAGCAGGTTACCTTTGTGATAACTGCTTTAGTGCGACAGAACCTTTAAAAAACCGTAAAATAGACTGGCTTTTCTTTAAATCCCTAAAAGGGGAAGAGCCGGCTTTGACCCCCCTTGGATTAGAAGAATTAAAACAAGCCTCCGACCACCACATGAGCGGCACAGGCCTTGAATGGAGAAATTAAAATTATTGCGAAGATAACGAGAGTATCGCCTCTGGCATAAAGATTTAAGAAAATTTGATACCTCATCTATTTAAGTCATCTTAAATTAGCCTAAGGTCTCTTATTAAAAAGGGACGTCATTTGGGAAAATCCATTTGAAAGATAAACCGCGTCTGCCTAAAAGAAGAGGGAACCCCGTTTTAAGGATAGAACATGGCCTCTCTCATCCAAGGTCTTCATCACATTACAGCGCTTGCAAAAGACCCTCAAAAAAATCTGGATTTTTATGCCGGGATCTTAGGGCTTAGATTAGTTAAAAAAACGGTCAATTTTGACGCTCCCGAAATTTATCACCTCTACTATGGTGATGAAAAAGGATCCCCGGGAACAATTATGACGTTTTTTCCCTACCCTGACATCCCGAAAGGACGGCAAGGGAAAGGACAGCTTACCACCACTTCTTTTTCTATCTCAGAAAAATCGATCGACTACTGGATCAATCGTTTTGAGAAATGGAATGTCTCTTTTAGAAAACCCGTTTCCCGATTCGAGGAAATCGTTTTGTCTTTTGAAGATAACGAAGGGCTTTCTCTTGAGCTTGTGGCGGGTAAAGAGGATAAGCGAGAAGGCTTTACAAAGGGACCTCTTCCCAAAGAACATGCGCTAAAAGGTTTTTATGGCATTACGCTTTCTCTTGAATGCATCAAGAAAACAGCAGCTCTACTGACCGAACAATTAGATTATCAATTAGTTCGGGAAGAAAAAAATCGCTTCCGCTATGCTTCTAAAATAAACGGCTCCGAGCAATTTGTGGATCTTCTTTTATCCCCGGACTCATTGAGAGGCCTTTCAGGTTATGGAACCGTTCACCATGTGGCGTTTGCTACAGAGAGCAATCAAACCGAGCAACAAGTGCAGTCAAAATTATCAAATGCCGGTTTTAATGTCACCCCCGTCATCGACCGTGAATATTTTCATTCTATTTATTTTAGAGAACCCGGAGGCGTCTTATTTGAAGTGGCGACTTATCCACCCGGATTCACAAGAGATGAATCTTTGGAAAACTTAGGGAGTGCTTTAAAATTACCTCCTTGGGAAGAAGCCCATCGTAAAAGAATAGAAAAAGGTTTGCCAGAGCTTTCATTTGATAAGGATAGGTTTTTAGATTGAGCTTTACACTATACCATCAAGGATCTTTAAAAACCGATTCTCAAGTACTTATTTTGCTCCATGGAAGAGGAGCTAAAGCCGAAAGCATGTTTAGTCTTGGAGAAAGGCTTGGTAATGAAAAAAGCTATCTTGCGGCTATAAATGCGCCTAATAACACCTGGTACCCGCAAAGCTTTATGGTTGAGGAAAGCTTAAATCAACCTTTTCTTAGAAATTCAATTGAATATGTGGCAAAAGTAATTGAAGATTTAGCTAAAATTGTCTCTTATGAAAGAATTTATATTATAGGTTTTTCGCAAGGCGCTTGTTTAGCTTTAGAAGTTGCAGCAAGACACGCTAAAAAATATGGCGGTGTAGTCGCTTTTTCAGGAGGGCTAATCGGAAACCCTTCCTCTGAAAAATATAAAGGCAACTTTGAAAAAACAAAGATTTTTATCGGCAATAGCGATAGAGACCCCTTTATTCCTTTAAACCGATCCGAAGAATCCAAAATTATTTTAGAAAGTATGGGAGCGGCTGTTACCTTAAACGTTTATGAGGGAATGGCTCACACGATAAATGAAGACGAAATCCGTTGGGTAAAGAAAAATATCCTTTTAACCTCTTAAACTTTGCAAAATGAATATAATACTGCTTGAAACACCCTTGACGATTGAAGAAGTAGACACCCTTCTAAAAGAATTCCCTCATTTTCTCTTTCTTCACTTAAGTGAGGAAGGTACGAAAGCATTGGATAAAGAGCACTGGGATAGGATTGAAGTCTATTTTGGAGAAAATCTAAAAAGGGAAGAAGTTCTTCACGCTGATCAGTTAAGATGGATCCATTCGCCTATAAACGATGTGACATTGCTGCCGATGGATGAAATTAAAAAGAAAGGAAATATCCTTGTAAGCATTACTGACAACCCGAATGTAAGACAAGCCGGCGAATTTATCTTTGCAGCCCTTTTAGGCTTTGCGAAACATCTATTTCACTGGAGAGATCTGACAAAATTCCCTAATTTGATTTGGGAAAATAAATGGAGTGATACGATTTGGGATTTAAAAGATAAGACACTCATCCAAATCGGACTTGATTCTGTTGGCGATGAAGTGACAAGGCTTGCTAAAAATTTTGGCATGAAAGTTTATGGAATCGATCATAAAAGAACCTTTCATCCAAACTGCAAAAAAGTACTTCCCTATAAGGAGCTTCATTGCATACTTCCCCTTGCAAATTGTGTAGTTCTCTCTCTTCCTAAAGAGAATTCCTTTAATGATTTCTTTGGCGAAAAAGAATTCGAGCTCTTAAAAAATGACCTTATTTTCGTTTGCCGTGGTAATGTTAAGTCTGTTAATGAAAAAGCGCTTATAAACTTTATGAAAAAGGGGTTTATGAGAGGCCTTTTAATAGATGCGGATCCTTCCCACCCGCTATCTCAAAATTCCCCTCTTTTTAACTTTCCGGAAAGCATTATTACACCGCAAGTAGAGTATTTGCCCGAAACCCTTTCCCATAAAGGATTTCAAAATTTTCATTATAATTTAAGACAATACGTGCATGGGAATTTTAGCGACATGAGAGAGCTTATTTACCGTCCAAAGCTTCCTGAATATGTTTAAACCTTCTTAAGATTCTTTCTTAAGAAGATTTTTGAATGGCCAAGCCAATAATCCTTAAGTTCTCCTATCCGCTTATAGCCTCGTTGCAAATAAAATGCCTCGGCTTGGAAGTCCCACGTATCAACCAATGAAAAGACACATCCCTTTTTAAGGGCTTCCTGCTCAACTGCCAGTAGCAATTGAGTGCCATACCCTTGCTTTTGAAGAGCTTCATCAACAAAAAGCAAATCGATGTAGACTGATTCGCTCCCTAAAAAGGCTTGAACTCCGCCGTAAATTTTTCCTGACTCATTTTTCAAAAAAATAGAAAAGGGTTTATCTCGCTCCCCTACTATTTTCTCGTTGAATGCCAGCATCCCTTCTCTTAAAACGTCGTTATCAGCTTCTTTAGGCTCATAATCGACGACCACTTTGTACATATTCCCTCTCTAAAATATTCACTAACTTTCTTAGACTTTTCGCCAACAAAAGATTATAGGAGGTCCACGCCTTTGCATCCTTCAAAAAAAGAATCAGTCAACAAAAAAAACTGCTGTCCCTGCTAAAATTTTGATTGCATTTCTGAAGTTTTCAAAGAAATGAGAAATGCGTAAACTGTCTTAAAAACATTAGATCCCCTAAAGGACGTAAGATGACAAGAGCCATTCTGATTCATGGTAATGGCAATAGTAAGCCGACAGACAATTGGCTGCCTTACCTCAAGAAAGAACTTGAAAAGTTAAATATAAAAGTAGACGCCCCGCAATTTCCGGATACGGAACTTGCAAGAAGTTCTTATTGGCTGCCCTTCCTTGAAAATGAACTAAAACCTGATGAAAATACCATAATCGTAGGCCACTCCTCAGGTGCCATTGCTGCTATGCGCTATGCAGAAACTCATCGAATTTTAGGCTCAGCTCTAATTGGAACCTATTATACCGATTTAGGGATAGAAGCTGAAAAATTGAGCGGTTACTTCGACTTGCCATGGAAATGGGAAAACATTAAGAAAAATCAAAAATGGATAATTCAATTTGCAGGGGTTAATGATCCATGGATTCCTATTGAAGAAGCCCATGTTGTTAGAGATCAGCTGAAGACGGACTATTATGAGTCAAAAGATCAAGGCCACTTTGGAGGAGATTACTATAAAGAAACTTTTCCCGAGCTTTTAGAAGCTATTAAAAAGAAAATCGGGAAATTATAAAGGGAGAGCTGGTGTTGATTTTAATCCATTTGCTAAGAGGCCATTGTTTTCCTGATTTCAAGGTACACCAAGACTAGACTCCTAGGCGATCTAGGTTTTCTACTTGATACTCTTTTTCAAGAATGTCGAGCAATAGCAGTATAATCCCATGTTGAGATCCTCTCTCCTGGCATTATAGGGATATCCCCTTTTATTCCGGACTCATTACCATCCAATTAAGCATTTACCCCAGCCGATTTGATAAGCGATAAGATCGGTTATGCTTACTTGTCCTCCAGTTCCTTCTATTTGTTTTAGAATACGTGAAGAAACAGGAATTGAGGCTATGAGATTTATCAATTTATCGTATTCCCTTTGGATTTCCGGACTTAAAGGAGCTTTTAAAATAGTTTGTTATTTATTCATTTTTATCGCTTATCTTCTCCTCAAACAGAGATAAAGCATTTAAGACCTGCTTTTCTTGCTCCTGCAATGATAAACTTCCATCAACGAGCAGGTCAGAGGTCTTTTCTTCAGGAGATAAAATGAAAAGAGGTCTTGACTTTGACAAGTATTTTTCAAGCTCTTGAATCATTTTTTGAGGATTAGGATTGTCTTGATGGTCTCTGATTAAACGGCGTGCTAAAGCAATATCTAGGGGTGTATCTAAGCAAATCAAAAAATCAATATACTTTCCTGTGGCCTGGTGGCAATAGCCTAAAGGAGCATCTAATAAAATGTATTTAGTCGGGGTGAGATTACGCCTAGTAGCTGGACAGACTATTGTCTCACCTTTTTTAAGTTGGTGCAAGGTATCAACAAGCTCTGGATAGATCCAATCATTATAGTCTTTGCTCGAGTAAAACCACTCTACATAATTTTGAGGACCTTTTGAAATTTCATCATAGTCATCCCAGAAGATTGTAGTTGATTGCAAAGTTTCAGCTAGCTTTTTAACCAGAGTGGACTTACCTGCTCCAGAAATTCCACTAATTCCAATGATAAGAGGATGGCTCTTTTTACTGTTTATTCTATCAGTATGTTTGTCTCTCTTTAATATGCCTTGCGTTTGGACTTCATCGTTAAAGAATTTTACAAAAAAAGTCTTGGTCAGCTTTGGGTTTTTCTTATTTACCCTAACAAATTCAGCTTGGAACCCGCATTTTTCATAAAACCCTGGGGCTTGAAATACACTGGTAACCAAGTTAATATTATTGAATCCTTTTCCTTGAAAATGTCTTTCTAATTCTTGTAATAGTTTTTTGCCAAAACCTTTCCCTCGATGAGCTGTATCAACCCAAATATCATCCACATATATCTCAGCAAATGCAGTAAATGCGTTCAATACTGCAAAAACAATCCCGTTGTCATCCTTCAAAACCAATGAGAACGTTTTATAATTTACATCAATCTCATGAGCGCTCTCGTAAGCAACCAAGTCTTTGGTCATCCTCTCTTCTTCAGCATGAGAAATTTTATCTACAAATTCAATGGTATAATTCATTTAACTCACTCACCTATGCATTAGCGTTATGAGATACATTAGCCTTCAAAAAATCATCCATATATAGCTCCATTGGATAATGAAGCACAGGATGCCAACTCGCAATAAACTCTCCAATGATCTTAAAGCCCACTTTTTGGTACGCGTGGATGGCTCGTTTATTGGTCGCTTCAGGATCTATCAGAACCCTTGTCACATTTGAGAATTGGCTTATTAAAAACTCCCGTCGGCCACAGCAATCCCTTTCCCCAATTAATTCTTGAAGAAAAAGAGGCCCAAGTTCCTTTTGCCACCGTAATAGATGACCACGTTTAACGACTGAAACCGTTTGTTTTTTAAGTATCTTTCAACAGCTTCTTTAAAGGTGTGACGCTTACCCTCCGAATAGAGTTGATGCCGACCACAGCGAATATCTGCTTCAACCTTTGAAATCCAAGTTTTAGCATCTGTTTTTCTATCAAATATCGCTGTAAGTGTGGGATGTCCCTTTAATCGAACTTCTGCTTGATAACGAACGTTGGCTTTTTTAAGTTTTGTTTCTCGAATATAACCCATTTAACTCCCTGCAAGCGATTAGAAAACGAATAGTCCTCTGACCAATCGATCTTAACGCTTGATATACAGTCACTTAAAAGGAGTACAAACACTGATTACCGTAAATTCAACGGAACGGACACTCCAAAGTGATCGTCAAAAATATTTATGAAGATTTGTTTTGGGTGATTAAGAAAAATTACCGTTGGAATTTTGTTTTCTCCGGCAAGAGAAAAAAGAAGGAAAGATTAGAAAAAGAAAGTGGCCAGAACTGGAATCGAACCAGCGACACAAGGATTTTCAGTCCTCTGCTCTACCAACTGAGCTATCTGGCCACACATGAAGCTAAAAACATAGAAGATGGGTGATTTTTTTACAATACAATTTCTTTGCATAAATAAAAGAATCCCAAAACTATTAGCTAAAAGCTTACTCTCCCTCGCTTCCCGAAGTACTAGTATTTTTTTTAGGCGACTCAAGGGCGATACGGGAAGAATTATGCAATTTCGATTCCAAGATGGACATATCTTTTGCCACATTTATAGCCTCTGCAAGCTGCATATCGCTTTTTTCCGGAGAAAGGGCAGTAGAGGGTAGCTCGCTTGTCATGCTGCCAGACTTTAAAAAGTTTTGATAATTGGCATTATTTGCCAGGCGAATTGAGCTTTTTCTTTGAAGCTCTCCTAAATGCTCATGCCACCACATGGATTTTTTTTGAATTGTTGGCATGTAATACCTGAGATACCAAGGCTTTAAACCTGGATCTATATCACTTAAACTATCCCTAAAAGAAGCGCTGATCCGATCGTTTGAAAGTCGATCTTCTAGATACTCCTCGCCAAATTCTTCAAGACTTAAAGGGCTTGGAACAACAACATCCGCCTTCACTCCCAGCTCCTGCGGGGTCTTTCCGGAAACGGTGTAATACTTGCCAACTGTTACTTTAAAGTAAGAACCTTCTCCTTGGCCATCTGTCACAGTTTGACTTTGAATTGTTCCCTTGCCAAAAGTTTGTTTATCCCCAACAATAACCCCTACACCATAGTCTTGTAGAGCTTGGGCCACAATTTCAGCGGCAGAAGCTGTCATTTTCGAAGTTAGGATAATCAAAGGCCCATCGTAGCTTGTTTTTCCATCCATGTCCCGATAGAACCTTTCCTCCCCGTCGGAATACTTGGAAATGACAACCACGCCATTTGTGATAAAAAGACCGGCTACCTTAACAGCTTGGCTTAAAAATCCCCCGCTATTTTGCCTTAAATCAAGAATAAGGCCTTTTATGGGACGCCCCCCTTTCTGAAGTTTTTGAATGGCTTCCTTAACATCCCTTTCAGCAGAAACCCCAAGGTCGCTTTGATAAAAAGTGGTTAGTTTAATGATTCCTATGACTCCATTTTCAAAAGGAATTTCTTTAAGCTCGGCTCTTCCTTCATTAACAGCCACATCTTCTCTTGTTAAATTTACCGATTTGATGGAGCCTTGCTTATTTGATAGTAAAAGATCGACTTTTGTTCCTTTCGTTCCTCTTAAACGTCCCATAACTTCTTCTAAAGGCTCATTTTCTATAGAAGCCCCATTAATTTTTAAAATCCGGTCATTCACTTCAACGCGCCCGCTCCTAGAAGCCGGACTTTGATCGATAATTTTTGAAACCACATAACCCTTGTCTTGTTTATCTAGCTCGATGCCTATGCCTACAAAGGATTTTTCAAGACGAATACGCATATCATAAGCTTCTGAATCGCTTAAATATGAAGTATGGGCATCTAAACTTTTTGTAAGAGCCTTTAGAAGATGCATGTAAAAAAGGTTATCAAGCTCGCTTCCTTTAACGTCGCTGCTAGCGACATACTCGCTTTCATGGTTTAACATTTTTTCATTGTATTTCTTTAAAATAAGCGCTTTATTTGAGGCTCCCAATCGTTTTTCTTCACTGTTTCCGAAATTAGCATAGTGCTCTTGCTGTCTAAGTTTCAAATCAGAAATAGAATTAGCAAATCCCGGCACTTCCTGGAATGAAGCCCCTTCATAATCTCTAAAATCAGGGTTGCTACGCTCTTTTTGAGCCCGTTTCATAGCGGTTTGGATAACCCTGTTTAACTTTTTATAGCTGTCAAATCGATTAGCTTCATAGTCTTGTAAAACCTTTTTAACCTCGCTGTCGCTCATATTCAAAAAAGGTTTCACTTCTTCTTGAGTAAGGTAGATTCTTTGAGGGTCTGCTTGCTCTATATATTGCTTAAAGGAGTGTTTGACAACCACCTCAGATAGTTTTTTCGTATTGACATGCTGACTTAAGATATCGTTCATAACTTTCTTAACATCTTCAGCTTGAAGGGGATGATCAAGACTTCGTAAAGATGTTGTGAAAATGAAAGTGAGAGCCATGAAAAAAAGAAGAAACCGACACATCTTTAAGTCCTTTATTTTTCTAAATTCATGATAAACGCTTCAAAAAAAATCACTTTAAATAACTAAAAACTAATTATTTAAAAAAATGAATAAATAAATTTACCCTGGATAATTCAATTATATCCTTTACAAGGGAAAGGAGCAATGCCTTATCTTCCCATAAGTTTAGAAAACTCTATATTTGGTAATCGAAAAAGCTTAAAATTGAAGACTTATTCATAAAAATTAAGTATTTTAGACTTTTTAGCGGAAATTTATGACTCCAAGTAACCTGACTGCATCAAAAAATTCAGATTTTTATCTCACCTTAGAGGGATTTGATGGCCCCCTTGGGGTTTTGCTTCATCTTGTCCAACAAAAAGAAATCGATATCTTTGATGTCAGGCTCTCTAAAATCATCTCTCTTTTTATTGAGGAGTTTAAGGACCTTAACCTTGATGTAAGTTCTGAGTTTATCGGCACTTTTTCCCAGCTAGTCTACTTTAAGAGTAAAACGCTCTTGCCGGATGAGATAAAGCCATCAGAAGAAGAACTTTTAAACGATCCTTTAGATGAAAAGTTTGAAATTATCCACAAACTGATTGATTATTGTTTATTTAAAGAAGCCGGCAAACAGCTCATTTCTCTTGAGGAAGAGCAAGGAAAACTTTATTCAAGAGGCCTAAAGTCGACGGGTGAAAGTCCAAGACCGTTAGGGCTCAATCACTTGACATTAAACGATCTCGCTTCTCTTTTTAAAACCCTACTCGATAACAAGGAAAAAAATACCCAAATTTTATACGAAGAGGAATGGAAAGTCTCAGACAAAATCCAGTTTATAAAAGACCTTCTTCTTTCAGATAAAAAGATCCCTCTTTTTGAACTTTTTTTTAAAGAATCTTCAAAACTTGAGTGGATTGTCACCTTCCTGGCTGTTTTAGAACTGATGAAAATCGGAAAATTGTCGGTTTTTAAAGAAGCGGACAATGAGGTGATTTTTGTTTCCCTAACCTGATTTTATATTTTTTTTGAGTAAGCGGAGGCTAAAAAAAAACAATTTTTATTGACTAAAAATTTTATTGTGATATCCTTGGTATTAATTAAATTTAAATAAGAGTAACAGTCCCTCCACGTTAATTGTGCCAAAAAGCACTTTCTCAAATAACGTGAAATAAATTTCTCAACGGTTTTTCAAGTGTTTATCAATAAACTTCTGACTAATGATTATACTAATAGCTCTCGATGGCTACATAGTCTCATTCGTCATCCAGCCATGTAAAAAACAAGGAGTTTCTATGGCAATGCAACAACAATTCGGTACAGTAAAGTGGTTTAACCCAACTAAAGGTTATGGATTTATCCAGCCGGAAGAAGGCAACAAAGATGTATTCGTTCACATCACAGCCCTTGAACGTTCCGGACTAAAGACACTGCAAGAAGGTCAACGCGTTAGCTTTGAGTTGACTACTACTAACGGTAAAGTTTCAGCAGTGAATTTAAAACTCGCTTAAGCGTTCGTTTGTAACAATTGAAGCAACTAAAGAAAATTTGATTTATTATTTAAATTGTTTTTTCGCTTCAATACATACGGGTAAAAACGAACGCTGAATAAGTCTTTCTATTTTACCCGTCTTTTTTTTCACTTTTTGACTAATTCCATTTATTGGTAGAGTTTCTTTATTCGTAAAAGAGGTCTTGAATGTCACGCGAAATTAACTTTTTCTCTGATGAAATAGAGATTTCTGAGGAAAAACTGCCCTCCCCCCCTAAAAAAAAAGTCTAGATAGCGAGCCTACCCAAGAAAGTTCACAGGACAAAAAAAATCAAGAAAGACTAGCTCGAAGGGAAGTCAAACGCCTTATCGAAGCTTTGCTTTTTGCCACAAGCGAACCTATTACCCTAAATAAAATAAGAGAAGTTACAGATTCTTTTTACCCCCTAAAGCCAAGCGTTCTCTTAGGGTTGATGGATGAGCTTCAATCCGATTATATGGAGTTAAGACGAGGCTTTAGATTAGAAGAAATAGCAGGTGGCTACCTCTTAAGGTCTTGCGAAGAATTTACACCCTATATTCAACTTTTATATCGAGAAAAAAGAGGTGAAAAATTAAGCCAGGCATCCTCTGAAGTGCTTGCCATTATTGCCTATAGACAACCGATCACAAGAGCTGAAATTGAATCAATTAGAGGCGTCGACTCCTCGTATGTTGTGGGATCTCTTCTTGAAAGAGGCTTAATAGAACCTTCCGGAAAATTAGAAGCTCCCGGCCGGCCTACCCTTTATAGCATCACCCAAGAATTCCTTTCCCACTTTGGATTAAAAGACATTAAGGAGTTGCCGGAACTTAAATCACTTTTTCCTAATCCTTAGGTTTTTTTATTTCATCCATGGTGGCGGCTAAAACTTCCCTGAAAGCTTTTAGCCCTTCTTCTTCGCAGCAAATGCATGGAATATCTAAATTTTCAAAAAAAGGCTTATCGCTAATATACCTTGTTCTCGCTACTATATAGATAGGCGGGTGAAGGTCTCTTGCTGTTTCAATCACACTAATGGACTCATTGATTTCCGGCAAAGTTACGGCTAAAAGAACGGCTTTTTCCATCCCGGCAATTTCTTGAATGTTAGATTTGGAAGCATCTCCGTAGATGGCCTCTTTTCCTTCTTTTAGAAGTTTTGAAATAGTGTCCACATTTCTATCAATAACAATAGGAGAAAAACCATTTTCCTGAAGAGTTTGATAAATCGCTCTTCCAATTGGACCATAACCTACAACGATCGCTTTATTTACAGCTTCTTTTGAAATCAACCCCCTTCCTTCATCATTTGATTGTTGGTGGAGCAGTTTTTCAAGATAATACTTGAAATTTTTAATCGACTTAAAAAGAAGAGGGTTGATGGCAATAGAGATTAAGGCTGAAGCCACAAGAATATCGTAGCCGGCGTCAGGCAAAAGCTTATACTTCATGGCTTCTTCGGCTAAAATAAAGGAAAACTCCCCGATCTGAGCTAAAGATAAGGCTACTACCAACCCCACTTCTACCGAGTACCCAAGAAAATAAACGATGAGAAAAGCAGTCAAGGGTTTTACAATAAGAATAATGGCTAAAACCCCGGTAAATAGGCTAAAATTTTCAACCATCGCTCTTGGATCAAAGAGCATTCCAACCGAGAGAAAAAAGATCACAACGAAGGCGTCCTTTAACGGAAGAACGTGGGCGGAAGCTTGATGGCGAACTTCGGTTCTTCCTATTACCATACCCGCTAAAAAAGCTCCAAGGGCAATCGATGTTCCAAAAATAAGAGCTGAACCGAGAGCAATAGCAAAGGTAATGGCAAGAACCGCAAGAGTAAAGAGTTCATGCGACCTTGTCCTCGCGATTCTAAAAAGAAGGTAGGTCACAACCCTCGTGCCTATATAAAATACGACAAAAGCCAAGCTTATAAATTTTATAGTGAGGATGAGGATTGAAAAGCTGAAAATTTTTATATCAAAACCTGTTAGGCCTTGATTTGCCGCAATTGAAGGCAAAAGAATCAAAACCGCCACAGTAAAAATATCTTCTACAATCAGCCAACCGACCGCAATGTGTCCTTGCGGTGTAGAAAGGATCTCATTATCACTTAACACCCGGACAAGCACAACTGTACTTGCTACCCCAATCGAAAGACCTATAATTAAACCTGATTCCAAAGTCCAGCCAAGAGAATAAATAAAAAGGGTCGAAAAAAGGGCCGTCACAAAAGTTTGACCAAACGCTCCCGGGATTGCGACCGATTTGACACTAGCAAGGTCTTCCCATTTAAAGTGCATTCCAACCCCGAACATCATTAAAATAACGCCAATTTCAGCTAATTGTTCAGCGGTGTGGCTATCGATTACAATTCCGGGAGAATAAGGTCCTATAAGATAGCCGGCAATCAGATAGCCAAGGAGGGAGGAAAGACCTGCTTTGTAAGATAAAAACCCAAGAATGCTGGCAAGGGCGAAACCGACTGTAAGTATGATGACAATTTCAAGATTTACAAGATCCACGCTTTTGTCCTTTTTGTGCCAAAAAAGAGCGATTTTCACTCAAAAGGATTTGACTATCAGTTTCGTAACTTAAAAGGCTTTCGTCTTTGACTTCAAGTTTTTTTCCTATTGAAACCCTTCCACCCTTTCCTAAGCCGAACAAGGTAAATTATATATTTAATTTAATGTAAGATTTATTTTACTTTTACGAAGCTGCTTTTAGCCTTTATTTCCTTTGCAAAAAACAAACTTTTACCTATAATTCCACTGATCCGTTCTAGGATTTGCATTTTTTGACAGATTTAATTGTAAATCAATCTGCAAATGGAAAAGAGATTTTATCTCTTTCATACAAAACAAATAGGAGACTGGCATCAATGCCGACAATCAATCAATTGGTTCGTGAACCGAGAACCGCTAAAAAACGACGCAGTAAATCTCCTGCTCTGAAGAAGTGTCCTCAGCGCCGAGGGGTTTGCCTCCAAGTAAAAACAAAGACGCCTAAAAAGCCAAACTCAGCTCTTAGAAAAGTAGCATGGGTCCGTCTTTCAACAGGACAAGAAGTCATTGCCTATATCGGCGGTGAAGGCCATAACTTGCAAGAACACAGCATTGTGCTTGTAAGAGGCGGAAGAGTAAAAGACTTACCTGGTGTGCGTTATCACATCGTTAGAGGTACATTAGACTGTGCGGCTGTAAAAGACCGTAAGCAAGGAAGATCCAAATACGGGGCCAAAAGACCTAAGTAACGCTAAGATCTTGTGAGATACAGATCTTGGCTCGCGACCATATGTTTTTAAAGAAAAGCATCTGCTCGCGCGCAAGACTAAATCGAAAGATTTAAGTTAGGTGAATGTTAGGTTCTTCCTCTCGAGTAAAGGTTAGCCGGCTTAAATTTCGGCCAAACCTAATAAAATAATTAATTTCAGTAAATTGAGGAAACTATGTCAAGAAGAAGACGCGCAGAGAAAAGGGAAACAGCTCCCGATCCGCTTTATAACAGCACGCTGCTCGCTAAATTTATCAACAAAGTGATGCAAAGTGGAAAAAAGAGTACCGCACGCCGCATTATTTATAATGCCTTAGACAAATTAGCTAAGCGTGTAAAAATGGAAGATCCATTGGCAGCTTTTGAGCAAGCGCTTGAAAATGCTAAGCCGGCTCTTGAAGTAAAATCCCGCCGTATCGGTGGAGCCACTTACCAAGTACCTATTGAGATTCCAAGCAACCGCCGTATTTCGATGGCAATGCGCTGGATTATCAACCATTCTCGCAGCAAAGTGGGACGTTCTATGGAAGAAGGCCTCGCAATGGAACTTGCAGACTGCTTCAACAATCAAGGAACGACAATTAAAAAGAAAGATGACACCCACCGCATGGCAGAGGCTAACAGAGCCTTCGCCCACTACAAGTGGTAATAGAAGGTAAGGAGCAAAAACCATGTCAAGACCCCCTAATGAGCATTTAGAAAAAGTGCGTAATATCGGTATCATGGCTCACATTGATGCCGGAAAGACAACAACTACAGAGCGTATCTTATTCTATAGCGGCCGATCACATAAAATCGGTGAAGTCCATGAAGGCGCTGCCACAATGGACTGGATGGTTCAAGAGCAAGAGCGCGGTATTACTATCACCTCAGCTGCTACAACTGTATTCTGGCATGACTGTAAAATTAACATTATCGATACTCCGGGCCACGTTGACTTCACAATCGAAGTTGAAAGATCCTTAAGAGTCCTTGATGGTGCTGTCGCTGTGTTTGACGCCGTATCCGGTGTTGAGCCTCAGTCTGAAACCGTATGGAGACAAGCTGACAAATACGGCGTGCCGCGCATTGCATTTGTTAATAAAATGGATAGAACAGGCTCAGACTTCTTTGCAGCCGTCCAATCCATGAAAGACAAACTTCATGCCAACGCCATCCCTGTCCACATTCCAATCGGCGCCGAAGGCGGCTTTAGAGGAATGGTCGACCTTATCAAAATGAAAGCGATTCTTTTTGATGACGAAACAAAGGGTGCTAAATACGTTGAAGATGAGATTCCGGAAGATCTTTTAGAAATCTCAAAAATCAAAAGACAAGAGCTTTTAGACGAGCTTGCCACAATTGATGAAGACAATGAAGAATTCATGATGAAAGTTCTTGATGATCAAGACTCTCTCACACAAGATGAAATTCATGCCGTCATTAGAAAAGGCGTTTGCTCCGGAAAAATGAATCCTGTTCTTTGCGGTTCAGCCTTTAAAAACAAGGGCGTTCAGCAAATATTGGATGCTGTTATTCACTGGATGCCTTCCCCTCTCGACAGAAGAGCGGTTAATGGAATCGATCTAAAAACAGATCAGCCGATTGTCATCAAGCCTGCCGACGATCAGCCTTTCTCAGCTCTTGCTTTTAAAGTCATGACAGACCCTTATGTCGGAAGATTGACTTTTATTAGAATCTACTCAGGTACGCTTCTAAAAGGAATGACGCTTTTGAATTCTACAAAAGATTCTAAAGAGCGTATTTCACGTTTGATCGAGATGCACGCCAACCAAAGAAAAGAGCGGGATGAGTTCTTTACAGGCGATATTGCAGCTTGTATCGGCTTAAAAGCCACAACAACCGGAGACACTCTTTGCGATCCGGATTACCCTGTTCTTCTTGAAAAAATGGAGTTCCCTGAGCCTGTTATTTCCATGGCTATCGAACCTAAATCTAAAGCCGATCGTGAAAAACTCTCAAAGGCTCTTTCAGCCCTAGCTGAAGAAGACCCCACCTTCCGCGTTTCTTCAAACGAAGAAACAGGACAGACCATCATCTCCGGTATGGGCGAGCTTCACCTTGAGATTATCCATGACCGTATGAAAAGGGAATTTAGCGTAGAAGCAAACGTTGGAAAACCACAAGTAGCCTATAAAGAAACCATCACAAAACCGGGTGCGATTCAGACGAAATACGTCAAGCAAACAGGGGGACGCGGTCAATACGCCCACGTCGAACTTGAGATCGAACCGAATGAAAAAGGCAAAGGAAACGAAGTCCGCAATAAAGTTGTGGGCGGAGCGATTCCTCGGGAATACATCCCGGCTGTCATTAAAGGTATTGAGGAAGGTCTATCAACAGGCGTTCTTGCAGGTTACGGCCTTGTCGATGTCGTTGTAAATATCGTTTATGGATCCTACCACGAAGTAGACTCTAACGAAATGGCCTTTAAGATCTGCGGATCGATGGCTCTTAAGGATGCGGCTAAGAAATGCGGCCCTATAATCCTTGAACCAATCATGAAAGTGGATGTAACAACACCTGAATCGGCAATGGGTGATGTTATCGGAGACTTAAACCGCAGGCGCGGCCAAATTATCGGTCAGGAAAATGTGAAGGGCGCAGTTATTGTGCACGCAGAAGTTCCTTTAAGCGAAATGTTCGGGTACTCTACACAACTTCGTTCTTTATCATCAGGAAGAGCGTCTTATGTAATGGAGCCTAGCCACTTCTCGCCGCTCCCGAATAAATTACAAGAAGAAATCATTAAGAAAGGTTAATCCCTCATGGCAAAACAAGATAAAAGTACAACAAAACAACAAGCTAGGCAAAAGATCCGTATCCGCCTCAAAGGATATGATCAACGCCTTCTTGACCGTTCTACAGAAGACATCGTGGAAACGGCAAAGCGTACCGGAGCTGCAGTTGCCGGCCCAATTCCTTTGCCAACACGTAAAGAGATTTTTACTGTTCTTAGATCCCCTCACGTTGATAAAAAATCACGTGACCAGTATGAAATCCGTACTCATAAGCGTTTAATTGATATTTTAAACCCAACCGGAAAAACAATCGATGCGTTAAAAACATTGACTTTGCCGGCAGGTGTCGATATCAAAATTAAAGCTTAATTCTAAAAGAACATTAAGATAAGCTTTCAAGTCCTGGATGGCTTCCATTCAGGACTTTTTTTATTCCGCCTTCAACGTATATTTAAAGCTGTCTTGTGCAAGCTCAATAATTCTTTCTATCGGCCAATTTAATTTCTCATAAAGAAGCGAATATTCCCTTGATAAAGGTGATCTAAAAATTAAGGGGTCATCTGTTGCAATGACAATTGGGTGCCCTTGCAGGCCCCAAAAAAGCCAAGGATGCTCTTCAAGCTTTTCAATCATCTGAACGCATAAGCTGCTGCTTAAACAAATTTCAACAGGAATCTTCTTCTCTAGGATCACTTGCTTGGCATCTTCACTTAAATGAACCCCATGGCCAATTCTATCCGGGTTTAAAGCCTGCAAAATAACCATTTGATCGGTCTCAAGCGGCGACTCGCCCATGTGGACAAGAAGACCTAAACCTTTTGCTTTGGCAAAAGATAATACGGGTAAGATCTCTCTTATGTCCCCCTCTTCTGAATAACCCGAGACATCAATCCCGATAACACCCCTTTCCTTATATTTTAAAGCTAGAGAAACTGTTCTTTTAGCTATTTCTAAACTAGAATTTCTTTGCAAACTTAAAGCCACATAGGCTTTAAAGCCCGGGGATTTAGCATTCTCGATACCTTCTAAAACAGCCTTAAGGTAATTTTCAAAACCTAAGCCTAAATCTTTTAATCCGGTTCTTATTTCAACATAGGAGACCCCATCTTCTTTTAAAGCTTCGCATAGCCAATAAGTCCCTTCCCTCACCCTATCTTCTGTGCAAACGATTTGAGAGACGATCTTAAACATTTGAAAAGCTTCCTTATAGGAAACTGTTTCCGAGGCTTTTTTTAAGTTCTCATTGAGGATTCTCCTTTCTTCATCTGAGGCTACTTTAATCAAATAGTCTAAAGGAAAAGAGCCTCCTAAATGCAAATGCAGTTCTGCTTTAGGAAGCGTTTTAAAAAATGAAGGGTCAGGATTTTCTAAAGGGAAAAGAGTAGAAGCAAAAGCAAGAAAAAGATAAAGGAAGCCTTTCAGATAATTCTCAACTCTTAAGCCAGATGCGCCCTTTGATAATTGTCCTAAAAAAGTCTTCAGAACTGTATTCCGCATGAAGCGCATACTCATCTTTTGATTTAGCATGATAAACCTCAAAGCCATGAAAAAGCTCCCCTTGGAACTCCCATGCAATTTTATCGGTTTCATAGACCCCCTTCCCCGGAACAATGCCTATCGATTCGTTCGAAATTTCTATATTGAAACGGCCTTCTTTAATGTTTGAGACTACAAATTCATTTTCAACATGATCCTCGACGCCATCCATCTCAACTATCTGGCGAATTGTAATGCGTCCTTCAACCATCGGATCAATCATCCATTTTGAATAATAGCGGATTTCTTCAGGTGAAGTGCTAAAGGAAATTTTCCCTTCTCCGAGCCACGTAGAAGGTTGAAAAATAAAATTAGGGTGCTTTAGAGACTCTGACATTAGAACATAAACCTTCTGCTATAGATGCTTTGCAAAATTCCAAGCGCTGCCATGGTTGAAAGAGTAGAGGAGCCGCCGTAGGTGACAAGCACCAAGGGAACCCCTGTGATTGGCAAAAGTCCGCTCATCATGCCGATATTGACTAAAATATGCATCGCTAGATAAATAGTGATGCCGCAAGCAAGAAGCCTTCCAAAATGGTCTTTAGCAAGCGCTGCAACTTGAAATCCGGTGTAGATTAAACCATAGTAAAGAATTAGAAGAAAGACCAAACCCAAAAAGCCGAACTCTTCGCCAAAAGCCGGGAAAACAGAGTCCGTATAGGCCTCGGGAAGCCATCCGCCGCCGGTAAAAAAGCTTTTACGAAAGCCAGACCCTGTGAGCCCACCAAGAGCAATAGCGGTTGAAGCCGCTTTCTGATGGTGCGTATGAGGATCTAACCGATCGAACTGGTATTCTTTTAAAAATTTAGTGGCATAGGGACGTAAAGTTTCATGAGGAACAATTTCTAGAAAAACTAGAGCTACAACCATGATTGCAAAAGCAGCTATAAATAAGAGAGAGCGCGTAAAAAGCGGATGAACATCCCCAATATAAAACATCACTAGCGTGATGGGAAATAAAACAAGCGCCGTACCAAGATCCGGCTGCTTTAAAATAAGAATAAAAGGTATAGCCACCGTAATGCCGGCAATTAAAGCCGTTGACACAAGCTTTGCTTTTTGACGGCGCCTTTCCAAAAGCCAGCTCAAGGAAATAACCACAATTAACTTTGCAAGCTCTGAGGGCTGCAAACTAAATCCTAAATAGGGAATGCGATACCATCTATGTACGCTTTGAATCGTGCTTGTAAAAAAAAGACCAAGAAGGGAAAGGATCATTAAAAGATATAGTATCCAAGTCCATTCCCTAAGCTTATTGTAGTCAAAACTTGCCGCCCCCATAAAGATAAAGGAGCCGATCGTAAACCACTTAATTTGCGTCAGGACAGTCGGGGTAAAGAATGTGCCTTCTATAGACCCATCAGGCAAGTGCGTAGCCGTATTTGAAGAAATGACAAGCAAGCTTATTACCATAAGCGCGAGAGCTATGGCAATTACTCGAAAATCCATTCGGCTTAAAGTTTGAAAATCCCACATGATGATCTAACAGGCAATTTTTTAACAAAATCCTAGCATTGCCACCCATTTTGTATCCTTCTAAATTTGCAAAGACATAGAGAAAATTAGCTCTCGAATTGGAGAATAGAAATTAGAAACCTCTAGACAACTTTCCTTTTTAAGATTTTAGCGGAGACAAAGTTTAATTTTTGAAATACGCTTAAAGGAATTAGTAAAAAATCCATTTAACAAGTCTATAATTTATAAAAATTATCTTAAAAGACCATAATTATTTAATTAAAATTTACTTTTAATAAACGAATTAATATAAAATTAACAATTTCGTAATATATTCATGTTTAATTTTTATAAAAGGAATAATTTATGAATACTGATGGAAACCTTACGGCATTCCCTAATACCCCTTCCTTTCACCCTCGGTTTTTAGAAAGAAAGGAGACAGATATTCATGCTATTCCTTATGAAGTAATGCTGCAAATTTTTGAAAAACTTGATCTTAAATCCATTTTTAGAGCCGCCCCTACTTGCAAACTATGGACAACCCTAAGTAAAGACATTTCATTATTAAGACATTTATTTCATAAATATTTGCCCGACACGGCTAAGGCTTCTCCTAAAACTAATCTTGATGAAAATTTCTTCCTCCAACACTTAATTGGTGACGCACGTATAAGATCAAAATCCTTTGAAATCAAACCAATTCTCACGGAAATCAAGACAGATGGCTTTATATCTTGCCTTAAGCTTATAAATGGAAAACTCTTTGTCGGAACAACTTCCTCAATTGATATTTGGGATACTAAGACAGAGCATAAAGTTAAAAGCTTTAAAGGAGATTTTTCTATGATATCGGCTATAGAGGTAGCGGATGGAAAACTCTTTAGCCCCTTTTCAGATAAAACCATTCATATAAAAGATATTGAGAGCGGGGAAACCCTAAAGGTACTAGCAGGTCATACCAATTTGATCACCAAAATTTATGTTTCTAACGGAAAAATCATCAGTAAGGGTCTTTGCGAGAACCTTAGAATTTGGGATGCGTTAACGGGTGATCTGATTAGAGTCATTGATTCTAAAATTTCAGATTTTTGGAGTGATGACGGAAAAATCTTTGCCCTATACTACGCTTCAGATGAGGGGATCATTCATCTATGGAATATTGAAACAGGTGAGCTTAAAAGCTTCGAGGGTCATAGGGATTTAACCTTTTTGACGGCAGCTAACGGAAAACTCTTTAGCGCTTTAGAAGACATGTCGATTTGTATCTGGGATGCTGAATCCGGAAAACAACTAAGAACTTTTAAAGAGCATACTGATCGGATTATCAATCTTGAGATCGTAGACAATAAACTAATAAGCTACGCATACGACTGCAAGATTTGTATTTGGGATATCGAGACAGGGACCCTGCTTAGAAAACTCGACACATCGAACTTATCTGAAGATAAAAAACCCTTAGGAATCTCTTCTGTCCAAATAGAAGGCGGAAAAATTTTTGCAGCGGCTCATAATAAAACCATTCAAATTTGGAATTTTAACCAAAACGCAAAAAATCCAATTAAATAGCTCTAATTCTTTCCTGTTTAAATCTCTCTTGCAGGGTCTTTAGTTTGGAGGGAGTGGACCTCTCGAAGGAAGACTCCATTTTTGATCGGCTATTGCCTCCTTTAATTAACAAAACGATATAAAATTAGTTAATTCTAAGATATATTATCCCCTTGTTTTTTTTAAGGAATAGTTATGAATAGAGTTGGCTCAAAGCCCTCAATTATTGAGGGTCTTAATGAAAGTGAAGAAACAACAGGTCCCGGCATTCATTCTTTGCCTGCTGAATTGATAATAGAGATTTTTTCAAACCTAGACTTCAAATCCCTTAACATGGCAGCTCTCACTTGTAAACTTTTAAAAGACCTATGCAAAGATAGTGCCCTAATAAAAAATCTATTTTTTAAATCGCTTCCTGAAACAGCTAAAACTCTTTACAGAACCACTATTGACGATACTTTCTTATGGCAAAGCTTGATGGCCGATGCCCATATGAGATCAACTTCCGGGAAAATTGAACCTACTCTTACAAAAATTAAACCTACCAGTACGAGATGTCTTAAATTAATAAACGGAAAAATCTTTGCCGCGGCAATAACCGGAGCCATTGAAGTTTTTGATGGTACGACAGGAAAAGAGATTAAAAGACTCGAAGGACATACCCTCGAGCCAAGAGATTTTAAAATGTTTGATGGAAAACTCATTAGCGCCTCTTCGGACAACACCATTCGCATATGGGACTTAGAAAAAGGAGAGACAGTTAGGGTATTAGGGGGTCATGCAGGTTCTGTCATAAAACTTGAGGTCTATAAGGGAACACTTATTAGCACCTCTTATGACAAGACCCTAAGGCTTTGGGATATTAACTCAGGGAAAGAGCTGAAAGTCTTAGCACCCCCAAACTATCTTCATGGCTTTTGTCTTTCTGACGGAAAAATCTTTAGTGTCGCAGGAGATTACTTTTATATTTGGGATGCAGCTAACGGAAATGAGATTAAAGTTATAGAATACCCTCATCCCGTAAAAAATTTTATAGCGGCAAACCGAAAACTTTTCATCGCTTCAAAAAAAGGAGTTATTCATGTGTTGGATATTGAAACAAATGAGCTTAAAAAGCTTGAAGGTCATACAAAATTCGTAACCACTATGGTTGAATCTAACGGAAAACTCTTTAGCGGTTCAGAGGATCGCACAATACGAATATGGGACGTCGATTCAGGAAGAGAACTTTGGACTCTGAGAGGGCATAGCGATCAAATCACGCATATTAAGGTTTTAGACAAAAACCTAATCAGCTACTCTCTGCCTCTAATCCCTCGACGCTTTGATGATCAAACCATTCGGCTTTGGGACATTGACACAGGAAGGGAACTTAGAAAATTTGATACATCGAATGACTTTAATCCTGTGCTGTCTTTATGCAGTCTCCAGCTGTCTGTTGGTAAAATCATCGCTTGGTCTAGCAAAACTATTTTGATTTTCGATTTTAGTCAAAAACCTCAAAACCCCATAATATAATCCACTTGAAACCTAGGAACAACCGTTATGGATCATAGAGTTGACTTAAAGCGCTCAATTATTGTGAGTCTTAATGAAAGTGAAGAAACAACAGATCCAGGCATTCATTCCTTACCCGCTGAATTAATGATAGAAATTTTTTCAAACCTAGACTTCAAATCTCTTAACATGGCAGCTCTCGCTTGCAAACACTGGAATGCCCTAAGCAAGGATAGCGCCTTATTAAGAACTGTATTTTTTAAATCATTTCCTGAATCCTCTAAAACCCTTTCCCGAAGCAATCTTGATGATAATTTCTTATGGCAACGATTACTTGCTGATGCCCGTATGAGATCGCAATCAGGAAAGATCGAACCGAGCTTTATAAAAATAAAGCCGGCAGCTATTTTAACATGCCTTAAGCTAATAGACGGTAACATTTTTGCAGGCACATTTACCGGCATTATCTCCATGTTTGATCAGTCCGGAAAGGAATTTAAAAGACTTGACGCACATGATTCCAATGTAACAGATATAATCATCTGTCAAAAAAAACTTTTTAGTTCCTCAGCAGATAGCACCATTCTCATTTGGGACTTTGAGAAGGAAGAAACCATTAAAGTATTAAGAGGTCATGCTGACAGTGTCACAAAATTGGGTATCTTCAATGGAATTCTCATTAGCACCTCTTATGACGAGACCCTAAGGCTTTGGGACATTGAGACAGGAAATGAACTTAAAGTTTTAGCACCTCCAAACTATTCTCCTAACTTTTGTCTTTCTGAAGGAAAAATTTTTAGTTTTACCAAAGACCATAAATTATATATTTGGGACGCTAAAACAGGAGATGAAATTAGAGTCATCGAGTACCACGAGCCTATAGAAAGATTTATTTCATCAAAAGGAAAGCTCCTCATTGCTTTGAAAGGGGGAGTTATTCACATGTTGGATATTGGAACAAATAAGCTTAAAAAACTGAAAGGCCATACAAAGTCTGTTACGGCCTTGGTAGAGGCTCAAGGAAAGATCTTTAGCGGCTCAGAGGATCAAACTATACGAATTTGGGACCTTGAGTCCGGAAGGAAACTTATGACCTTAGAGGGTCATTGTGATCTAATTACACATATTGAAGTTTTAGACAAAAACATCATCAGTTGGTCAAGGGACCCCCTATCTAGATTCTCGGAAGACCAAACCATTCGACTCTGGGATATTGAGACTGGGAGAGAACTTAGAAAGTTTGATAAGAGATTACCGGATTTACTTAATATACAACTAGACGTTGGAAAAATAATCGGCGGAGGCTGTGAAAGCATCCAAATTATAGATTACAATCCAAAACCTCAAAACCCCATAATAT